>JBGPEQ010000109.1:0-9316 GCA_041482855.1 Dongiaceae bacterium
AGGACATCGTGCGGCAATTCGATACTGCCGCTATCTACATCACCCATGACCTCGCGGTCGTCGCTCAGATGGCCGACCGCATCATGGTCCTGCGCTACGGCGAAGTCGTCGAGGAGGCGCCCACCCGCCAGATGCTCACCAGCCCGCAGAAGCCTTACACGAAATCGCTGTGGGCCGTGCGCTCCCTGCGCAAGGACGAGGCGCGCGGCGACGACATGCTGCTGCGCGTCGATCATGTCGACGCCGGTTACGGCGGCGGGCTCATGGTGTTGAAGGACGTGAGCATCGCGGTGCCGCGCGGCCGCACGGTCGCCGTGGTCGGGGAATCCGGCTCCGGCAAGTCGACATTGGCGCGCGTCATCACCGGCCTGCTGCCGCCGTTGAAGGGCGAGATTATTTTCGATGGCAAGCCGTTGCCGCCGGCGCTGAAGCACCGCTCGAAGGACCTGCTGCGGCGCATGCAGATGATCTATCAGATGCCGGATACGGCGCTCAATCCGCGCCGGCGCGTGCACGACATCCTGGGCCGGCCGCTGACCCATCAGCTCGGCCTGCATGGCGCCGAGCGCCAGCGCCGCATCCGCGAGCTGCTCGAGATGATCGAGATGGACGAACGGTTTCTCGACCGTCTGCCGTCGGAGCTGTCCGGCGGCCAGAAGCAGCGCATCTGCATCGCCCGCTCGCTCGCCGTCAATCCCGATCTCATCATCTGCGATGAGGTCACCTCGGCCCTCGACCAGATCGTCGCCGAGGAGATCCTCAAGCTGCTGCTGCGCCTGCAGCGGGAGCTGAAGGTTTCCTACCTGTACATCACACATGACCTGGCGACGGTGAAGGCGATCGCCGACGAGATCGTCGTCATGTATCAAGGCCGCGTTGTTCAGAAAGGCGGCAAGACCGAGGTGCTCACGCCGCCCCACCACGCCTATACCGAAAAGCTCCTCTCCTCGGTCCCGGAAATGGACCCGGATTGGCTGGAGGGCGTGCTCTCGAAGCGGCAGTCCGGCCCCGCAACCTGACATTCTGCCACGCCGCCGGAAGCGGGTACGTCGCTTGTCGAGCAGAGTCGGCAGCACTTGACTGCGACAGCGTTAGTTCCCATATTGTTCCAGTCAATGGTGCGCCTATCCATCGGCTTGGTATTTGACATCGTGAATCAGTTGGAGACGAACGCGGCGGGCAATACCGCATCGGCGCAGCCGAGTGCTTGGCCTGAGGTTTCCAGCTCGGTCGGCGAAGCCCGGCAACGGAGAATGCGATAGCTTCAAAATTGGAGTTTTCGAGTCAGACCCTCCCTAACCGCATCCTTCCGGGAAACTTCTTCTCCGTGATCTCTGTGGTTGCCCCAACTTCCCGCTGGGCATGGGGTCCATTGTGGCCTTTCGAACTGGCGCCGATCGCCGGTCGCTCGGCCGGCCCGCAGTCCGGTCGCTCGCCATGCGTAAGGTTGAATTTCGGAAGCGCCAGGCGAAGCTGGCGCGTTCCAGCGGGTGGAAGTCCCGCCTGGGTAAGGTCGTAGCGGGCCGCCCAGTAGCGAGTGTTGCGTCTTGGCCGGCGACGGTCCGGGCGAAGCGTACACAGCGATCGGACGGGGTGGGCTATTGAGCCGCGACATCAACGAACCCGCAGAGGCCGAGACTGTCGCAATTGTCGAAGGCAACATGTGCGGCGCCGCTAGGCGAGGCGCTGACGCTCTGCCGTGGTCTAAGACCCCATCACGTCCGAAGGGAACGCGTCGGAACCTGGGAGACCTCAGGGTTGCCCGCAACCGCGAGAGCGGTTGGGGGCCGCGCCGGGAAGCCCGGATGGGCGTAAGCCGGCTATGCACGATGCTGAGGAGTCGAGCGCACGCATAGTACCGAGGAAGCCGCCGAACAAGGCCGGTCGAAGGAGCGGCGGCGGAGGCGGTGGAGGGAAGGCGTGACGGCCAAGGAGAGGGCGAGCAGCCCGACACGATCCGGACACCGTGCCGGGTTTGTCGTGTCACCTGGACTGTCTCGTCCACGCGCCGGTGCTGTATGGGCCGCCCAAGCCCCGATGCCCGGCACGTCATTATCCAAGGTGGGAACCGGATGCGGGAAAGCCGCGAGTCCGGGTCTGTGCGGGGGGCGCGGGGTAACCCGTGTCCCTACCGCGACAGAATCGTGATTGGATACTTCCTCCCTCCCTCGATACGGGTTCGCTTCCCCGCTGGGCATGGGCTCCATCGCTCCATTCCGCGCCTGACCGATCGGCCCCCCCTCCATTGCGCCTTTCCATCGGGATCGATAAAAGATCGCCACGGCCGGCAAAGACCGGTGCGAGTGAGACGGGCGACCCTCGATGGCCGCCTCTCTGGGAGCCAGTCAGAAGGGGCAGAAGCCAACAATAACAATGAAAACCATAACGAAGTTCCCGAAGAAGGTCAGGGAAATCGAGAACGCCTGGATCACCCTCAAGGATGGCTGCCACTTGGCCGCCCGGATCTGGCTGCCGGAGGATGCCGAACAGAACCGGGTGCCGGCGCTCCTGGAATACATCCCCTACCGCAAGCGCGACGGAACGGTCGTCCGCGACCACCTCACCCATCCCTACCTGGCCGGCCACGGCTATGCATGCGCCCGCGTCGACATGCGCGGCAACGGCGAGTCCGACGGCCTGATGTGGGACGAATACCTCAAGCAGGAACAGGACGACGCGCTGGAAGTCATTGATTGGCTTGCGCATCAGCCCTGGAGCACGGGCAAGGTCGGGATGTTCGGCATCTCCTGGGGCGGCTTCAACGCGCTGCAGGTCGCCGCCCGCCGCCCGCCCGCCCTCAAGGCCATCATCACCATCGACTCCACCGTCGACCGCTTCGCCGACGACATCCACTACAAGGGCGGCTGCCTGCTGCTGGAGAACCTCGGCTGGTCCAGCACCATGCAGTCCTACTCCTCGCGGCCGCCCGACCCTGCGCTCGTCGGCGCCCGCTGGCGCGACATGTGGATCGTGCGGCTCAAGAACGAACCGCTGCTGCTCGAACCCTGGCTCCAGCACCAGCATCGCGACGAGTACTGGAAGCATGGCTCGGTCGGCGAGGACTACGATGCCATCGAGGCCGCCACACTGGCCATCGGCGGCTGGGCCGATGCCTACAAGAACGCCGTGCCCCAACTCGTGGCCAACATCAAGAAGGCGCCGGTGAAGGGCCTGGTCGGGCCGTGGCTGCACAAATATCCCCATTTCGCCGTCCCCGGCCCGGCCATCGGCTTCCTCCAGGAGGCCCTGCGCTGGTGGGACCAGTTCCTCAAGGGCAAGGACACCGGCGTCCTCAAGGATCCGGCCTACGTCGCGTACATGCAGGACAGCGTGCCGCCGCGCCCCTACTACAGGGAACGCCCGGGACGCTGGATCGCCGAGGACAAGTGGCCGTCCAAGACCATCAAGCCGCAGGTCTTCAAGCTCAACCGCGGCGCCCTCGACAAGCGCGCTGCGACCTCGGTCAAGCTGACGCTGCGTTCGCCGCAAACCACCGGCGCTGCCGCCGGCGAGTACTGTCCGATCTGGCTCGGCCCGGAAGCGCCCGTCGACCAACGCCTCGATGACGGCGGCTCGCTCCTGTTCGAAACGCCGCCGCTTGCCGCCGATGTCGAGATCTTCGGCGCCCCGGAACTGGTCCTCGCCCTGGCCGTCGACCGCCCGCAGGCCAATCTCGCCGTGCGGCTGTGCGACGTTCATCCGGGCGGCGAGGCGACGCGCGTCACCTACGGCCTCCTCAACCTCTGCCACCGCGACAGCTCGGAGAAACCGTCGCCGCTGCAGCCGGGCAAGACCTACAAGGTGCGGCTGGCGATGGACCACGTCGCCTACCGCTTCCCCAGGGGCCACCGCATCCGCGTGGCAATCTCGACCGCCTATTGGCCGATGATGTGGCCGTCGCCGGAGCCGGTGACGCTCACCCTGCTCACCGGCAAGAGCGAGCTGTCGCTGCCGGTGCGGCCGAAGAAGCGCGAGAAGCTGCGGCCGTTCCCGGATGCCGAGGGCGCCGCGCCGGCGTCGCTGCGCTCGGTCCGCGCGGCCAGCAATTCCCGCACGGTCGAGATGGACATCGCCACCGGCGAGCAGGTCACGCGCATCGTCGACGATTTCGGCGAGACCGAGAACCAGTCCCACGGCCTCATCGCCGGCTCGATCGCCCGCGAGACCTATCGCATCAAGCCCGACGATCCCCTGAGCGCCGCCGCCGAGACCCATTGGACCCAGACCCTGCGCCGCGCCGACTGGTCCGTCCGCACGGAAGCGCGCTGCCGCCTGACCGCCGACAAGGAGTCGTTCCACGTCACCGGCGCGGTCGAAGCCTACGAGAACGGCCGCCTCGTCCACGAGAAGAAGTGGGACAGCAAGATCAAGCGCCAGCTGGTGTGAACGTCAGCTCGTCACGCCCAACAGCCGCTTGAGGGCCTTGCAGATGGCCTTGAACTCGGTCTTGGCGTCGTCGCTGGTGGCGCGGGCGCGCAGCCAGCCATGGATGAGGCGGGGCGCATTGCGGTAGTGCACGGGAATGCCGGCATTGCGCAGGCACTCGGCGTACTGGCGGCCGTCGTCGCGCACGGGATCATACTGCGCCGTGCTGATGAAGGCCGGCGGCAGGTTGCGGAAATGCGGCGCCAGCATGGGCGCCGCATAGCAGGTGGCGCGCGCCGGCTCGCCGCCCATGTAGTGGTTCCAATAGAGGAACATGGCGTCGCGCGTCAGCATGGGTGCTTCGGCATTCTCGTGACAGGAGGGCAGGTCGAAGTCGTTGCCGCAGGCCGGGTAGATCAGCACCTGGCCGGCGAGCGCCGGTCCATTGCGGTCGCGCGCAGCCAGCGCCGCCGCGGCCGCCAGGTTGCCCCCGGCGCTGTCGCCGCAGACGGCAATGCGCGCGGCATCGATGCCAAAATCGCCGGCATGCGCCGAGACGTGGGCGAGCGCCGCATAGCAGTCGTCGAAGGCGGCCGGGAAGGGGTTCTCGGGCGCCAGCCGGTAGTGCACGGCGATGATGACGGCGTCGGTCCTGCCGCAGATATCGGCGGCAATGCTGTCATGGCTGTCGAGATCGCCGAGCACCCAGCCGCCGCCGTGGAAGAACAGAACCGCCGGCAGCACGCCGTTCGCCGCCGGGCGATAGACGCGAAGCGGGATATCGATGCCGCTGGCCTTGATGGTCCGGTCCATCGCCTTGACGCCCGGCGGATGGGGCCGCGCAAATGCTCCGCACAGGTCGAGATAGGCCTGCCGCTGGTCCTCGATCGAGCCGCGGTCGGCCTCGTCGTCATACAGCTCGTTGGCCAGATCGATATAGGCCTTGATGCCCGGATCGAGATTGAGCCCCATGCGTCCCCCGGCAGGTCCTTACGTCGGCATAGTGTCATCGCCCTTGCGGCGGGGCAATCAGCCGGAAGGCTTGTACCGAGCGAGGCCAATCCCCACCTATTCGGCGTAGTCATGACAGCGCCCCGTCCGTAAGCTGTTCAACATTCCTGACGATTCTTCTGTCTCTCCCACGGGCGCCACGCTCTTGTCTCCGTCCACCGACGATTTCGGTCAAAGGGTCTTAACCCTCGCGGACCGCGCGGCCGCATCGATCGCGGCTGCGGCGCGCCTGCTGGCGGAGCGCGCCCTGCGCCGCAAACTGCGCGTCGCCGTCACCGGATTGAGCCGAGCCGGCAAGACGGTGTTCCTAACGGCGCTGCTGCACAATCTTCACCTGGCCGCCCGGCTCAAGGAGGGGCAGACCGGACATCTGCCGTTCTTCGATCCGGTGGCGAAGGGCAGGCTCGAGGACGTGACATTGCGGCCGCTCGCGGACCTGCCCGCCTTTCCCTTCCTGCCGAACCTCGATCGCCTGCTCGATCCATCGCCCGATTTCCCGCCGAGCACGACCGGCCTTTCCGGCTTCGGCGCCGCGCTCCGCTATCGGCCGCGAGGCTTGCTCGGCCGGCAGCTCGTCGACACCACGACGGTCGAGGTCGAGATCATCGACTACCCCGGCGAGTGGCTGCTCGATCTGCCCATGCTCGAACAGAGCTTCGAGGCGTGGTCGGCGGCGATGCTGCGGTTATCGCAGACCGGGCCGCGCGCATCGCTCTCCGGTGCGTGGCGCCAGGTCTCGCCGGATGCGCCGGCGAGCGAGGACGGCCTCGAGGCGGCACGCCAGTCCTATACCGCCTATCTCAGGGACTGCCGCGAACAGCCGCTGTCCCTGAGTTTCCTGCAGCCCGGCCGCTTCCTTCGCCCCGGCGACGATGCCGTCGACCTCGCGGCGTTCCGCTTCTGCCCGCTGTCGCCGGCAGGCGGCGGCGTTCGGGCCGGAACCATGGCGGCGGCGATGCGCGACCGCTTCGAGCGTTATAAGAGCGAGATCGTTCGGCCGTTCTACGAGGACGTGTTCAGCGGGTTCGATCGCCAGCTCGTACTGGTCGACGTCGTGGGCGCGCTGAACGCCGGCCCGCACTCGTTCGACGACATGCGCCTGGCCCTCAACACCGTGCTGCGCAGCTTCGAGCGCGATGACGACGGTCTGTTGTCCCGCCTGTTCCGGTCGCGCACCGACAAGCTGCTGTTCGCGGCCACCAAGGCAGACCACGTCACCGCCAACCAGTTCCACAATCTTCGGCTGCTGCTGCGCGCCATGACGGTCGACGATGCCGGACGGCTGCCGGTCGCCAATGTCGAAACCGAATTCGCCGCGCTGTCGGCCGTGAAATGCACGGCCAACAAGCGTGTCCTTTACCAGGGTCAGCAGATCACCGTGCTCGAAGGCGTGATCAAGAACCATGGCGCCCCCGAGCAGCTGTTTCCCGGCGAGATTCCCGAGCATTTGCCGACGGCAGAGGATTGGGCCTCGGAGCGCTTTCGCTTCTACGATTTCCAACCGCCGTCGCTCGATCGTGACAGGGGGCGGGGCATTCCCCATATTCACCTGGACAAGGCGCTGCAGTTCCTGATCGGAGATCTGTTCTGGTGAACGGAGAGACGCGCATCAAGCCGGGCATCCTGCCGAGCGGCGCCACCACGCCGATCCCGGGAGCGGTCATCGAGTCGGCGCCGTCCTTGCCGGTGCCGGTCGAGTCGGCGCCGCTGGCGACCGCGCGCCGCCGCGGCGTCCGCTGGGGCATCGCGCTTGCCGTCTCGCTTGCGGCGCTGATCTCCGGAGTCGTCGTCATCGACGCCGCCCTCTGGCTGGCCGACCTGTTCGACCGCAGCGCCTGGCTCGGTGGCGTCGGCACGCTGCTGATCGGCGGCGTCTCCGTTGCCCTGGCCGGTTTCATCGGCGGCGAGTATCGCAACCTGATGCGGCTGCGCACGGCGCAGAGCATTCGCGAGCAGGGCTACCATCTCGCCGAGGCCAGCGATCGCTTCGAAGGCCGCGGGTTCATGAGCGATCTGGTCCGGCTCACCGCGAGCAGTCGGACCGGCCGCCTGCTGTGCGAGCAGTATCGCGATGCCATCGCCGACACCCATGACGACCGCGAGGCCATGCAGCTGTTCGAACGCATCGTGCTGCGGCCTCTGGACGAAGCCGCCTATGCAGCGGTGCGACGCGCCGCGCGCGACACCGCCATCGGCGCTTCGGTCAGTCCCGTCGCCGGCGTCGATGCGTTGATCGTGCTGTGGCGCAGTATGCGCATGGTGCGCGAGGTGGCAGAGGTCTACGGCCTGCGGCCGACGCGGCTGAGCGTGCTGGCGCTCATCCGCCGCATGTTCCTGACCGCGACCTTCGCCGTGACCGCCGACGTTGTCGGCGACGTGCTCGGCGCCCATCTGGGCGGCCGGCTCGCCGGCCTGATTTCCGGCAAGCTCGCCGAGGGCGTGTTTGCCGGCGTGCGAACGGCCCGACTGGGGCTGCTGGCCATCGAGCAATGCCGGCCGCTGCCCTTCACGGACGACGATCGACCCAATCTGCGGCAGCTCGTGTCGCAGAGTCTGGGATCTCTGTTGCAGCCGGGACAGCGCCCGAACGATACTCCGCCGCGCCGTACGCCGGACGATGATTCGATGCACGCCGCCGACAGCGGAAACTGAACACCGCTTGCGTCGTTGACAGGATTGGACGCCTATTCTCGGCCCAGTCCTTCAAGAGCGGAGAGAGTAACCATGCATAAGAGCCGACTGTGTCAGGTCATCACCGATTGTCAGGTAGACGATCTCGCGGAAGCGACCGAGTTCTGGAGCAAGGCCTTGGGCTTGGCCGTCGGATCCGCGGAGAAGCCCGCCAGCGAGAAATATGTCACGCTCGGCAGCGGGAAGGAGGACTTTCGCGTGCTCCTGCAGAAGGTGGATCACCCGGGCCGCCTGCATCTGGATATCGAGGCCGACGACGTCGAGCGCGAGGCGGCGCGGCTGGAGAAGCTCGGCGCAAAGCGGATCGAGCAGATCAGGACCTGGTGGGTCATGGAGGCTCCGACCGGCCATCGGTTCTGCGTTGTGCGGCCTCAACGCGAACGCTTTCCCGCCGACGTCAATACCTGGCCCTAGAAGCGTCTCAAGTCGTCACCAAGCCAGAAAGCGTCGCCGGCCCCTTGCCGGGGATCGGCGGGGTTGCTAAAGCCATGGCGCGCCGGCCCCAACAGGGCGGCGGCGCCGAGGGAGACACCAATCCATGAATACCGAGGTCATCGTCAGCTGCGCCGTTACGGGCGCCGGCGACACCGTGGGCAAGCATCCGGCCATTCCCGTGACCCCCAAGCAGATCGCGGATGCCGCCATCGAGGCGGCCAAGGCCGGCGCCGCGATCGCCCACATCCATGTGCGCGACCCCAAGACCGGCAAGGGCAGCCGCGATCCGACCCTCTACCGCGAAGTCGTCGAGCGTATCCGCGGCAGCGGCACCGACGTGGTGATCAATCTCACGGCAGGCATGGGCGGCGACTTCGAAGTGCGCGATGACGAGCCGTCCAAGGCCGGACCGGCGACCGATATGGTGGGGCCGCTCGAGCGGCTGATCTATGTCGAGGAATTGCTGCCGGAAATCTGCACGCTCGATTGCGGCACGCTCAATTTCGGCGACGGCAACATGATCTATGTCTCCACGCCGAAGTATCTGCGCGAGGGCGCCAAGCGGATCCACGAGCTCGGCGTCAAGCCGGAGCTCGAGGTGTTCGATACCGGCCATCTCTGGTTCGCCAAGCAGATGGTGAAGGAGGGCCTGCTGGCCGAGCCGCCGCTGTTCCAGATCTGCCTGGGCATTCCCTGGGGCGCGCCAGCCGACACGACTTCGATGAAGGCCTTCGTCGACCAGCTGCCCACCAACTGCCATTGGGCCGGGTTCGGCATCAGCCGCATGCAGATGCCGATGGTGGCGCAGGCCATC
>JBGPEQ010000110.1:0-9309 GCA_041482855.1 Dongiaceae bacterium
AGACGAAATCGAAGTGAACCTAGGATCCCTGGATGCCCCTGACCAACTGATGCCAACCTACGAAAGCTGGATCGTCCGTCGCGAGTCCTGGTTGCCGCCGTTTCCGCTCACGAGACGATACGACCGCGATCGTGACGCCACGGGTCGCTTTGAGGAGTAGGTCGCACGAACGGTGCGAAGGCGCCGTTACGAGGTGACGAAAGCAGAATTCAGAATTCCGGGGACAGTGCACTCAATTGACATCGCGAGGTCGCACGTCTAGCGTTGGGCATGGCTCGTCTGGCCCGTCTGGTCGTTCCCGGTTTGCCGCATCATGTGACGCAACGCGGCAATGGGCGGGCGCGGACGTTCTTCGATGATGCTGACTTCTCGCTCTATCGCAATCTCCTAGCCGAGAATTGCCGCGCGGCCGAGGTCGCGGTCTGGGCCTGGTGCCTGATGCCGAACCACGTGCACCTGATCCTGGTTCCGGCCGATGCCGATGGGCTGCGCCGCGCCCTGGCGGCGACCCACCGGCGCTATGCCGGCGTCCTGCAAGCCCGCCGCAAGCGCACCGGTCATTTCTGGCGGGGCCGCTTCGGATCGGTCGCCATGGACGAAGAGCACCTGGCGGCGGCGGTGCGCTACGTTTCGCTCAATCCGGTGCGGGCGCGCCTGGTGGGGCGGGCGCAGGAATGGCGGTGGTCGAGCGTGCGGGCCCACCTGTCCGGCCGAGACGACGGCGTGACGACACTCGCGCCCGTGCTGGAGCGGTTCGCGCCGTTCCGGGCGTTCCTGGAGGAGCCACCGGACCGCGACGCGGTCGAGCGCCTGCGCGCCGCCGAAAGCATTGGGCGCCCGCTCGGGAGCAGGGCCTTCGTCGCGCGGCTGGAGAAGCTCTCCGGGCGGACGCTGCGGCCGGCCAAGCGCGGGCCCAAGCCGCGCCGAAGCGATCCGGCGCAGGGACGACTGATTTAATGCACTGTCACCGTAATTCCAGGTAACCACCGTAATTCCAGGTAACATGAGATGGCACTACTCGACAGACAGACACATCCGATCAGCTGCACGTGCGGACACGAATCGAAGTTCACCCAAAAGCACCTGCGGACCGAACTGTGGGTTACATGCAAGCAGTGCGGCGCAGACCTGTCCAAATCAGCAGCTCAGATTGTCCGCGGGCTCAAGGCCGGCGAACGCGCCTTGGCTGACGATTTGAAAAGGGCGAAACGAAGCGAATAAAAGGCCCCACCGGTTGGAGCGCGCCGCCCTAGCCAGAGTGGCGCACTGGCAATTCCCGTCTTGAACTAGATCAAAAATAGTTCTCTCATTGTTCCTGCCGCCAAACAGGAACGAATCATGCATCCGACCGTTTGCAGCCGCTTCCGTAAGGACGCCGAGGCGAAATTCTCTATCAAGGTCGACATTCCGGCGCCGCCGGGTGGGCTCGGCTAGCTCGACGCCAGCATGCTCGCCCAGGCGTGGAATATCTCATGCTGGTGCCCGTTGTGAAGTTGCGGCTCGACTGCTTGCGGCAGGCGACGGCGCGCGCTGTATCAATTCAACAGGTGCACCCCATGTTCATTCCTGACGGCGATGTCGATGTCCTGGCCCGGGATATGATCAAGCACTTTCCCGCCGATGCGGCAGATCGAGCCATGCTGCGTTCCAACGCGTTCTTTGTTTTGGGACGCGCCGAGACGGGCAAGAAGTGGCTGCTGGTCACCGAGGAGATCAAGAAGATCCAGGCTGGCCAGGTTCAATAACCATCGCCGCCCGACGCGGGTGCACAAGCCGCTTTGAACGGCACCGCGGGAGGAGTAACGTCCCACCGGGGTAGGTTGAGGCGAATCATGGAACGGGTCAAACCAGCCATGGCTCGCATACTCGTCATTGAAGACGATGAGCCGGTTCGCGGCACGCTCAAAGCGATGCTCGAATCGGGCGGCCACGTCGTGACCTTGGCCGTCAACGGCGATGACGGGATTCAGAAGTTCCGGCACGAACCTTGTGATCTCGTCCTTTGCGATGTTTTCATGCCGCAGAAGGAGGGTCTCGAAACGGTCAGCGAGATTCGCCAGCTGTCTGCGAGCATCCCGATTATCTCGATGACCGGCAGCGTCGGGCCGGAATCCGACGGCAGCAGCGGGCGCGATCCCGATTTCCTCCGGGTGGCCCGCGCCTTTGGCGCGACGCAGACGATTACAAAGCCCTTCAGGATGGCCGACCTGCTGGCTCTCGTTCGGCAGTGTCTTGGAACCGGTTTGGCGCCGGGGCAGACATAGGTCGCCCGCCGCCGGCCGGTTCTCTACCTGGCGATGAACGGCGAGATCATCGCCAGGAGGAAAGGAACCGCGAACAGCAGCGCCACCGTAACGACGATAGCCGCGTTCGTCAGACGCAGGAAACTGCGAAGCAACATTCCCGCCTCCATGTTCCGTTGGTTAACCATGATGCTCATATGACGGGTTGTTTCTGCGAACGCTGTGACGTGGCGCACAGCCAGGCGCGGATGGCCGTCACACTTGGCCTTGATTCCCTGCGCTCAGGGCGGCGATCGAGCGGCTGCAGGCGAAGGCGCCGGCGGAGGGGGAAGCGGTCTTAAGGCTTAGCCAAGAGCGACGCCCACAACTCTCGCAATTGCTGCTGAAGCGCGAGAATCTCATTCGAGTTCCGCTGAATAGCGTCAAGCAGCTTACCGTCCGGCCCGTCTTCTCCCAGGTATCCGAGGGTCCGAACGGATGCAATTGTCAACTTGCCTAGTTCTCTCGCGACCGCCTCGGCCTGTTCGAGGTATGCTCTCCGCTGTTCGACGGCTTCTTTGCTGAACATTGCCACGTCCCGCGATGGAGGGATTGATTTGATACCGTCGCGGCCAGGGTGACACGCTGGCGACGCCCCCGCTTGACCTAGATCAAAAAATTGTTCTTTTATTATTCCTATTGCCAAGCCACCCGGTGGGCTCGGTCGGCGCCTAACCGACATGCACCATTGGTGCCGCGAGAATGTGGCGGCCGGCGGTTGGGCGCCGCACGGCCATCAGGAGCGTAGGAAGGGCGAGCGCCCGCTTGACTTCGCTCGCTGGTACTTCGCCAATGAGGCCGATACCGAAGCCTTCAAGCAGCGGTGGCAACCAAGCGACGGAGAAGGGCGATGACCGCGGAACTGTCCGACGGTGCTACGGCGAGCACCAGAGCGTTGCCGTGATATGATGGTACTTCTTGTTGCCAGGGCCGAACTTGAAACGAGGCGGCGATGGGATACGCGACTGAAGCGATAGTCGGTCTGTTCGTCGTAATGCTGGTACTCATTCGAGATCCGTCCACATGGACGGCTTGCACACAATCGGCACACAATCGGGGTCAGCGGCACACAATCGGGGTCAGGGCACACAATCGGGGTCAGAGTCAGTTTTCTTATAGCAGTTTCAGTTGAAATCGCACATCTTGTTTCGGTGCGCCCGCCGAGTAAAACTGACTCTGACCCGGAGAGATCTGGACCCAGAGAGATCTGGTACTGACGGCGGGTTGCTGCCGCGGAAATTATGGTGATGGGGTGGACGGCGCTCCTTATGATGATTCGTTTCGACAACGACCATCTTGGCAGATTCGATGCCGTGGGTGGGCGCCGTCCACCCGATCACCGTAACCCCGCCACGGCCCACCTATCTGCATAGAGCAGGGAGCGGCACGCGCAGGTCATCCGGCCAACAGCTGCCGGACGCTCTCCGCAGCGGCAATTGGGGACCGAGCGGGATAGACCCCCGCACAGCCCCGGCTCGCCTTTCCGCTCACCAGGGCGCCAGATCCAATTTGGTTGCGGTTACGGGAGCCATCTTGGGGCCGACGTTGATCGGGCGGCCGAGCTTGTCGTAGGCGCGCACCGTGATGGCGGCGGCCGGCTGGTCGACATCGATGCGGCAGAAGTTGTCATCCTGGGTGAAGGCCCGGGACTTATAGTCCATGTTGCCGCCGTCGAGTTTGAAACTGTCCAGCTGGCCGGGGGCTTTGGAATCGTGCACGTAGCCGTTGGGATCGCCATCGGCGAAGGGGAAGGGCCAATAGAACGCGGATGACGTGATGGAGAAGGCGCGCAGCTTTTGCGCGTCGGGCGGGCCGTCGAAGCTCATCTGCGCGACGTTGGAGCAATGGATGTCGCCGGACAAGAAAACGACATTCTGTATCTTATTGTCGACGATGTGCTGCAGCAGCCGCTTCCGGGTCGCCGGAAAGGACGGCCAGGAATCGCCGTTCAACAGTTTGTCTTGATCGACGTCGGGAGCCGATCGCTCGTCCATCGAGTTGGGCACGAAGACGCTGGAGCTGACGATGAACTTCGGCGCGTCGCCTTTGGCCTGCTGCTCGGTGAGCCAGGCCAGAAGCTGATCCAATTGGCTGGGGTGGATGGCCGGATCCAGGCTCGGCTTGCCCAGAAGGTGGTTTTCCGCCAACCGGGCCTTCGTCTTGTAGCGCTGGGTCCGGGTGTCCAGGACGAAGAACGGATAGCCGCACCAGGCGAAGCGATAGTAGAACAGCCGGCCGAAATCGCGCGGCGAATGGCTCCATTGGTAGTTCATGTAGGCGGAGATCGCGACGTTGAATAGATGCGCGCTCGAGGTCGATTGCTGGACTCGATCCTGCGACCAGTTGTCCTCGATCTCGTGGTCGTCCAGGATCATATAGGTCGGCGCCATGCTCAGCAGGCGGCGCATGTTCGGCGCCTCGAAGGCCTCGACGTAGCGCTGCTGGAACTCGGCATAGGTATCGGCGCGCAGGATGGGAAAATTGCGATTCAATTCGTCGGCGTAGATCTGATCGCCGACCATGAGCGTGAAGCTGGCGCCCGGCAGGTTGTCGGCTTTGCCCGCCAGATGTTCGGACATCGGGCCGAAGATGCGGTCGGCCTCCTTGATCTTCCAGAGCAGGCCGGGATAGCGGCAGGAGCCGAGCAGGAAGGCGAGCTTCGGCGCGGGCCGCGCCACCGCCGGCGGCGTGCGGAAGGTGGCGCGCGCCTTGGCAGGGTCCAACGCTTTGAGCTCGTTCTTGATCTGCTCGATCGGCGGCAGGTATTGGCTGAGACGGGAATCGCTCAGGCTGAGATCGTTGGGGAAGGGATCGTCGATGGTCAGCGAGCCGCAACAGACGGTGTAGCCGGTGTCCGGCTTGAGCGAAACGGGCGTGGCCGGCACAGCCTGCGGATCGGGAGGCAGCAGCGCGATGTCATTGGCGTGCAGCCCGAGATCGACATCCAGGCCGAGACAGAAGACCCCGGTCCGGTCGTATTCGCGCGGCAGGCGGAAGTAGTAGGCCGCGCCGATCTTGTCGCCCGCGAGCAGGCCGATGACGCCGACGGTGCGCCGGTTCTCGTCGAGATCGGTCTTCTCGTCGCTGGGGTCATCGGCTCGCATCCAGATGCGGCAGGTCGTCGGCGTCGTATGACCGATCAACGGTCCAAGGCCGGGCGGGCGCAGGATTGTCATGGCGGTCCCTCGCTTGAGATTGGTAGCCACTGCAAAAGTCGGCGGCCTCACGTCTCGCCGCTTCCCGGATTGTAACCCACCGCGCTTCTGCTCTCCCCTCCCAAATGGGGGGACAGAACACTCCTGGCGACCACCGCGCCGACTGCATGCTGGGACGTTGAGTGGGATCGGGGCGCGGTAGAATATATTTTCTATGCCAGCTCTGGCCAAGGTTCCGCACCCGGTTTCGGCGCGCGGTTGCGCCGAAGCCGACCCCGACGCGGAAACGCCCCCTCAGTGGCTCAGATTGTACGCGAAGTCGTATTCGCTGCCCTTGGCATTGCGCGCGTGCAATTTCATTTCACCGTGGGCATTCGCGAACTTGCCGGTGCCGCCGGTCACCGCCAACACGGAGTCCTGAGTATCGTAGAACGGCCCTTCGACGGTGATCTGGCCCTTCTCCAGGGACACAGTCCAGATGCATTCCCAGGCCTGACCGACGACGGTGCGGACGCACCAGCCGTTGTCGCGGCCGAGCAATGTGGCGTTGGCCTGGTCGTATACCTCATTGGCAAAGGCGAGAACGTCACCGACGCTGTCGCCCTTCTTGCCGATGTCGGCGACCGTATCCGAGGTCGCCCGCTCCACCAGCGTCAGGGTCATCTTATCCGACGCCGCGGCGGTGCAAGCAAGAAACCCGACGCCGAGGGCGGCGAGAGCCAAGACGCGAGCGGATTGCAGATGCATGAGCATGAACTTCTCCCCTGTTTGCCGGGCATGCCGATTTCGCCATGCCGCCGGGCGATTGCCCGCGGGCAATAGTACGCGGGCGCGAGAGCCGGCGACAACCAAGGTCCTTCCGTCGAGATTCGCACCCGCGCCGGTTCGGCCGGGTCTCAGGCGCGGCGGGCGAGCTCCGGGCCGGCGTTGCGGAAGCTCTCCGACTGGGCGCGCATCGTGTCCGCCATGCGTTTCATCTGGCCGACGATCGCGTCCCGCGATTCGTTCGTCGGCACGGCCCAGCACAACTCGATCAGGGTGAGACAGTTGCGTATCACTTGCACGGATAGCGGGTGCAGCGGCGAGGCCACCGCTATTTCCTGCAGGCGGACCAAGGTCTCGCGGTATTCCCTGAGCTTGTCCTCTGGGGTGACGACAGGCCGAAAGAATGGCTCCTTGCGCTGCATCGCTGCTCTCCCGAGGTCGTAGGCGGCCCGAGGCTAGCGCAGGGATGGTTAGCGAAAGGTGAATGCGGGGTTGAGCGCCCTGTCTCGGACCGTGCGGCCTTGCCATTCGCGGCGCGTCGGTCGCCGGCAAAAGAAAAGAAAGGCCCCGCCCAGGGGGATGGGCGGGGCCGGAGCAACGTCAAAATCAACAGAGCTTGCGTCGGTAGTCGCTTTGTCTCATTGGTCCCGATCATAGCAGGCGCCGGGCAAGGATGGCTTAACGGACATCGTTAAGCCGCGACTAATCGGCGCAGCCCCGCGGCGTAAGGTTCTCGTAAGCATAATCGCGCAGGATGCGCCCGATGAGAGTTGGCATCGTTAACGCTTCCTAACACTGGAGCCGGACATGGCGTACAAGAATCAAGAGTCGGCGTTTCACCTGACGCCGGCAGGTTGGAGCAACCAGAATATCCCGCTGAGCGCCCGCATCGAAAGCTGGCGGCTGAACGTGTATCAAGAATCCTCCTGGTCCCGGGAGCAGCGCTCGTGGAGTCGGCTCTGGCACAGCGTGGCGTGGTCGGAGACCGAGCGCCAGAAGCTGCGCCAGCGGTTTCCGCTTCCGGGCTGACGACGATCGAAGCAGGCGATCCCCGGAGATAACGGGAGCGTCAGCTTCGAACCACGGAGGTGCGGAGACACGGACGATACTCCGCGAGCCTCCGCGCCGCCGTCGCCGCGCGACATGCCGATTCGTTAATTTCTGTGACCTGGCTCACACGCCGGCGATGGCCGTTGCTGCAAAGTCAACGGCTCCATCGACAGGCGGGCCGGCCCCATGTGGAACGAACGAGAGTGCCGCGATCGGCGCATCGGCAGCGGCGAGATTCTCTGGAGCTGGGCGATCGTCGCGCTGATCGTCGTCTCCCTGGCCGCTTGGGCGGGCGTCACGGCGCTCATGCCGGATCCCGCGGCGCCCATCGCGAAGCGCGCCGGCAGCTGATCGACTGCGGCGGTGGCGCGCCGGCGGCACTGCGCCCAATTGTGCTTCCAAAACAAACCGATGCGTGGGCGGCCGGGCATCTTGTCAGGGCCACTTTTAGCCGCTCCTTAACCACCCGGCCTTTACCCTGCATCATGCGCAAGGTTCCGACAGCGGCCGCTCCGCAGGCGGAGCCGACGCGCCTCCAGCCGACGCGGCGCTTTGCGCTGGTGTCCGGGGCCGTCCTGGTCGCCGCCGCGCTCCTGCTCAGCGTCCTCTATCACTTCTGGGCGGACAGCGAGCTGGAAGCCATGGCCGAGCAGAACAACGTCGCCATGGCGCGCGTGTTCGAGAACCATCTGCTGCGCCAGAACCGCGACTTCTTCACCGACGCCGGCGTCCTCAACATCGACAGGCTGCGCACGCCGGAAGGCGTGGCGGCCATGCGGGCCGCAGTCCTCGACCACATGCGCGGCGTCTCCATCGTCAAGGTCAAGATCTATGACGGGCACGGCCTCACGGTGTTCTCGACCGATCCCCGCGAGATCGGCCAGGACAACGGCGACGACGAGGGCGTGGAGTCGGCGCTCACCGGCGCGGTCGCGAGCGAACTGACCGATCGCGACAGCTTCAGCTCGTTCGAAGGCAAGGTCGAGCATGCCGACCTGCTCTCGAGCTATATCCCGATCTATCAGAACCGCCCGGTCTCCGCGATCGCCGGCGCGTTCGAGGTCTATTCCGACGTCAGCGGATTCGTGCTGGACATCGCGCGCACGCAGCTCCTGCTCACGGCCATCGTCAGCGCCACCTTCGCGCTCGTCTATCTGGCCCTGCTGTGGGTGGTCAACCGCGGCAACCGCATCATCCACCGCCAGCATGAAGAGGCGCTGGCCCTGGCCGCCGGCAAGGCGCGCGCCGAATCCGCCAACCAGGCGAAATCGGAATTCCTCGCCAACATCAGCCACGAGCTGCGCACGCCGCTCAACGCCATCATCGGCTTCTCCGAGGTGATGGAGACCGAGACCTTCGGGCCGCTCGGCGGGGCGCGCTACCGCGACTACGCGCGCGACATCCGCGGCAGCGGCGTCCACCTGCTGAACATCATCAACAACATCCTCGATCTTTCGCGAGTCGAGCTGGGCCGGCTCGATCTTCACCTCGGCCGCATCGAGGTGGCGAAGCTGGTCGCCGAGGTCGTGGAGATGCTGCGCCTGCAGGCCGCCACTGCCGAAGTCGCCATCGAGACCGACGTCGATCCCACGCTGCCGCCGATCGAGAGCGACGAGCAGAAGCTCCGGCAGGTGCTGCTGAACGTGCTCTCCAACGCCCTCAAATTCACGCCGGCCGGCGGCCACGTCACGATCTGTGCGCAGCGCGAACGCGATGGCGGCTGCCGCATCGCCGTCGAGGACAACGGCATCGGCATGGCGCCCGAGAGCATTCCAATTGCGCTGGCGCCCTTCGGCCAGATCGACAGCTCGCTGGCGCGCAAATATGGCGGCACCGGCCTCGGCCTGCCGATCGCCCGGCGGTTCGCCATCCTGCTCGGCGGGAAGCTGGACATCCGCAGCGCCACCGGCGCGGGCACGACCATCACGATCACCCTGCCGGCGCGCGCCGGCGGCGTCGCCGCCGCGCGCAAGGCAACAAATGACATGCCGCTCGGCGCCGATATCGGTCTCGCCAGGGCGTCCTGAATCGACTTGACGTCGCGCGGCCGCTTGACG
>JBGPEQ010000111.1:0-9309 GCA_041482855.1 Dongiaceae bacterium
ATCTTCGGCTTCAAGTCGTCGGACAACCTGGCCAGCGCCTACGGTATTGCCGTCACCGGCACGATGATGATCGATTCGGTCATGGCCTTCGTGGTCGTTCGGTCTCATTGGGGCTGGAGCCTGCCGAAGGCAGCGCTGGTATTCGGCGCCCTGCTCATCGTCGACCTGTTGTTCGTAAGTTCCAACCTATTGAAGATCGTCGAGGGCGGATGGTTCCCGCTGGCGATCGGAGGCGTCACGTTCTGGGTGCTGTCCACCTGGCAACGTGGGCGTAAGATCCTCGTCACCCAGCTGCGCGACATTGCCGTGCCGCTCGACGGTTTCCTCGCTCGCGTCACCGACAAGCATCCCGTGCGTGTGCCCGGCACGGCCGTATTCCTGACGGCCGATGCGAACAACGTTCCGTTCTGCCTCCTGCACAACCTGAAGCACAACAAAGTGCTGCATCAGCGTGTCATCCTGCTGAGCGTGACGACCGAATCCGTGCCGATCGTGGCGGAGCGCGATCGCACCACCATCGATGATCTCGGCAAGGGCTTCCATCGCATGATCGCGCGCTATGGGTTCGCCGAATCGCCCAATGTGCCGCGCGTGCTGGCGGCGGCGACCGAGCGCATGGGCTTCGCCTTCAACATGATGGACATCTCGTTCTTCCTCGGCCGCGAGAAGCTGGTGGCCAGCAAGAAGCCGCACATGTCCGGGCTACGCGAGCGGCTGTTCATCTGGCTGCAGCGCAACGCCGTGAGCGCGACCGACTTCTTCCGCATCCCCAGCAACCGCGTGGTCGAACTCGGCGCGCAGGTCGAGGTCTGACGTCGGCGTCCCTGACTATCGCACGGTCCGGTCCACCTCGAGCAGCAGTTTGCCGCAGGTGTCGCGTCGCTCGAAGGCCTCATGCAAGCGGGCGCAGTCGGCCAAGGGATAGACGCCGGCGATCGGCATCTTGAGGCTTCCGGCCGCCGCCAGCGACATCACCGTGTCGACGCCGCGCCGCCAGATGCGTGATCCCGGCACCGCGTGCAGCAGTTCGAATCCCGCCAACGACGTCGAGCGCTCATAGAGCTTCTTGCGCACGGGGAAATCCAGTTCGCCGGCGGCCTCGCCGATATTGATCACGCGGCCATAGGGCCTCAGGGTGTCGAAGCTGCGCGGCAGGATGTCGCCGCCCAGCGAGTCGATAACGAGATCGACGCCGCGTCCCCTGGTGAAGTTCATCGCCGCAGCGACGAAATCCTCGCGGCTGCGATCGATCACGCGCACCGCGCCGTAGCGCCGCGGCAGGCGCGTTTTCGCGGTATTGCCGACGGTGCCGATCGCGGTCGCGCCGGCCAGGCTGGCGATCTGCGCCAGCGCCAGTCCGACCGCGCCGGCGATGGCGTGGACCAGGATAACCTCGCCCCGCCTGATCTTGTGCGCTGTATTCAGCAGATGATAGGCGGTCAGCGTCGCCACTGGCAGTGTTGCGGCAGTCCTGAGTGGGATGGCGTCGGGCAATGGCAGCAGATACTCGGCCGGCAGCGCCACGTAATCCGCATAACCGCCGAGCATCTTCGGGCCGCACAGGGCGGCGACGCGGGCACCAATCCTTACGCGCCGCACACCCGGGCCCACCGCTGCGACGACGCCGGAGACCTCCGCACCGAGGATCGCCGGATAGTCGACCGGATCGGGATAGATGCCCTGGCGCTTCTGCACGTCGCCCCAGTTGGCGGCTGCGTAGGCCACGCGGATGAGCACTTCGCCATCGTCAGGCACCGGCACCGGCGTCTCGATCAGGCGAAGCTGTTCGCGCCCGCCCGGCTGGCAAACCGCAATGGCGCGCATCCGCTACTTCGATTCGCGTTGGTAGTGCAGGCCGACGGCGGCCGGCGGAGTCGGCTTTCCGACCAGGCCGATCAGCGCCAGGATCGAGACGGCATAGGGGAGAATCACGAAGGCCTGATAAGGCACCTCGGGATTGGCGAACTGCAGGCGGAGTTGCAGGGCATCGCAGACGCCGAACAGCAGGCAGGCGAAGAGGGCGCCGAGGGGGCTCCAGCGTCCCAGGATCACCGCAGCCAGGGCGATGAAACCCTTGCCGGCGCTCATATGTTCGGAGAACAGGAAAATCTGCGACAATACGAGGTAGCAGCCGCCCAGCCCCGCCAGCCCGCCGCTGGTGAGGACACAGGCATAGCGCAGCCGCGGCACGGAGATGCCGGCCGTGTCGGCGGCGCGCGGGTTCTCGCCGACGGCGCGGATGTTGAGGCCCCAGCGGGTGTGGAACATGATCCAATAGCTGAGGGCGACCAGCGCGTACATCGCGTAGACCAAGACGTCCTGCTTGAACAGAACGGGCCCGACGACCGGAATATCGGCGAGGCCGGGTATGGCGATCGGCATGAAGCCATCGAGATGCATGGTGTTGCCCTGCCCGTGGAACACCACGCGCGAGAGGAAAGCCGTCAACCCCAGCATCAGCACGTTGATGGCGATGCCCGCCACGATCTGATTGACGCCAAGGGATACGCCGAGCACGGCCAGCGGCAGGGCGCAGAGAACGCCGAAGCCGATGCCAACGGCGAGGCCTACGAGTGGCGTGCCCGCGAAATAGCCGCCGACGGCAGCGCCGAAGGCGCCCGCGAGGATCATGCCCTCGAGGCCGATGTTGTAGACGCCGCTGCGCTCCGACAGCACGCCGCCGAGCGCCGCAAAGATCACGGGCACCGAGAGCCGCAGCGCCGTGGCGAGGAAGTCGGACAGCAGGGTGGGATCGGTGAGGACGTCGATCATGGGTTTTCCTGCTTTCCGGCGCCGGCGAGAGCGGCGTCCGTATCCTTCCGGCGACGCCACAGGTGGGCCCAGCGGCTCTGCTCGAAGCGGAAGGCGAGGCTGGTGGCCACGAAGATGACGACCAGGCCCTGGATGCTGTCGACGACGGTGGTGGGCACGCCGACCGCCCGCTGCATGATGTTGGCGCCGCTCCGCAAACCGCCGAGGAAGAGCGCGGCCAGGATCGCATAGAGCGGGTGACTGCCCGACAGGAACGCGACGACGATGCCGTCATAGCCGTAGCCGGCGCTGAACATGTGGAACAGCCGGTATTTCAGGCCCAGCACCTCGTAAGTGCCGGCAAGACCGGCAAGTGCGCCGCCCGCCACGAGCGACCACACGATGTGCTGCCGCACGGACATGCCGGCATAGCGCGCCGCCTGCGGATTGCGGCCGACGGTGTTGATGGAAAAGCCGATCGAGGTGCGCTCGAGCACGAAGTAGATGAGAACGGCTAGTCCGACCCCGATCACCACGCCCAGATGGGCGTCGGTGCGCGGCAGGATGTGCGGCAGCCAGAGTTCCTCGCGAATTTCGGCGGAATAGGGATAGGGCGCACCCTCGTCCATCATCGGCCCGCTGACGGCATAGCTGATCAGGTTGATGCCGATATAGTTCATCAGCAGCGTGACGATGACTTCGTTGATGTTGTGCCAGGCCTTGAGATAGGCCGGGATCAGCGCCCACAGGCCACCGCCGATCATGCCGGCGAGGGAACAGACGATGATGTGGAGCCAGCCCGGCATCGCCGGCAGGTAGAGCGCGGCCAGCGTGGCGAACAGCGCGCCGAGATAGATCTGGCCCTCGGCCCCGATGTTGAACAGGCCGGCGCGCAGCGGCAGCACGACGGCGAGGCCGGCGAGCAGCAGCGGCGACATCTTCACCAGCGTCGTCGCGATGCCGTGATATTCGAGGAAGGCGCCGTGGAAGAGCGCGGCATAGGCGGCGATCGGGTCGGAGCCGCCGGCCATGATGACGATGGCGCCGACCAACAGGGCGCAGAGAATGGCCCACACGCTCTTGGTCGCATATAGCAGGCGGACGGCTCCGGCCATGTCAGTGCGCCGCCGCGCTGCCGGCCATGAGCAGCCCCAGCCGTTCGGCGGTGGCTTCGGCGGGCGCCAGGATGCCGGCGATGCGGCCGCGCGCGATCACCGCGATGCGGTCGCAGGCCATCAGGATGTGTTCGAGCTCGGTCGAGATGTACAGGATGGCGACGCCCTTCTTGCGCTGTTCGAGCAGGGTCTGCTGCACGAACTCGATGGCGCCGACGTCGAGGCCCTTGCAGGGTTGGCACACCACCAGGACCTTGGGGCCACGCTCGATCTCGCGGGCCAGGATGACCTTCTGCTGGTTGCCGCCGGAGAGATAGCGGGCCTGCTGGTCGATGCTCTGCAAGCGCACGTCGTAGGTCTTGACCAGGCGCGCTGCGTAGTTGCGCGCCGCGCCGAAATCGAGCAGGCCATGGCGCGCGAACGGCGCTTGGCGATAGTCCCGCAGCATGATGTTGGCGGTGACCGAGGTTTCGAGCACCAGTCCGGTCCGTTGCCGGTCCTCCGGAACGTAGGCGAGGCCGTGCTCGTGCAGCCGGTCGGCGGCCGACGTCTGCGTGACGTCGCGGCCGTCGATCCGGATATGGCCCGCAGTCGGCGTGCGCAGGCCGGCGATTGCCTCGGCCAGCTCGGTTTGGCCGTTGCCATCGACGCCGGCGACGCCGAGAATCTCGCCCGCCCGCACGGCGAGCGAGACGTGATCGACGGCCTCGAATCCGCGGTCGCTCCGCACCTGCAGTTCTGCGATCTCCAAGAGGGGCGCGCCCAGGGCCGCTTCCGTGCGCTCGATATTGAAGACCACGTCGCGCCCGACCATCAGACGCGCCAGCTCGCGCGGGTTGGTCGCGGCGGTGTCCAGTTCGGCGACGACCCGGCCGGCCCGCATCACCGTGACACGGTCGGCCACGGCCATGACCTCCTCGAGCTTGTGGGTGATCAGCAGGATCGTCTTTCCGCCCGAGCGCAGACGGCGGAGAAGATCGAGAAACGGGCCGACTTCGTTCGGCGTCAGCACGCTCGTCGGCTCGTCCAGGATGAGGATGTCGGCATCGCGGTAGAGCAGCTTCAGGATCTCGACGCGCTGCTGACTGCCCATGGGCAGGCGCCAGACCGGCTCGCTCGGATCGACATCGAAGCCGAACGAATGACTGAGGTCCCGGAGCCTGGCCGTGTGCTTCTTGAGATCGAGGCCGAGGCCGCCGCCAAGGCCCAGGATGACGTTCTCGACCACGGTCAGCGGAGATACCAGCATGAAGTGCTGATGGACCATGCCGATGCCGTGGCTGAGGGCCTTCCTAGGACTGTCGATCGCCACCTCACGTCCGTCGACCAGGATTCGCCCTTCGTCGGGCTGGTAGAGGCCGTAGAGGATGTTCATCAGCGTCGTCTTGCCGGCGCCGTTCTCGCCGAGCACCGCGTGAACCGTGCCGCGCGCGACATGCAGGCTGACGCCGTCATTGGCCTTCAGCTCGCCGAAGCTGCGGGAAATGCCGTCGACGACGAGATGGGCTGACGCGGTCGGCATCGCCGAGATGGCACCTGTCGAAGGGCGCGACGGATGATGCGGCGGTTCCAATCGACGGGATGCCGATGGGAACCGCGCGCTAGGACTTCACGATCGGCCGATCAGGGCTGCAGCGTTCCCGCTTCCATGTCGGCTATCAGCGCCTCGACCTCTTTCACCACGTCCGCAGGAATGGCCGAATGGAAGGTCCCGAGCCGGCCGGCGTCGGGGTCGGGCTTGTTGATTCCGAACTTGTAGTTGATGGCCTCCAGCTTGCCTTCCTTGGCCAGGTTCAGCACGCTCACCATGGCGGCCGAGATATCCATGATGGCGGATTGCAGCATGATCTTCGGCCAGTCGGCGATGGCGTCGTAGTAGAGGCCGAACGCCCAGATGCCTTTCTCCTGCGCCGCCTGAAGGCTGCCGATCGCCGCGTTGTCCATGGTCGGGAAGATGACGTCGGCGCCCTGGCTGATCTGGTTGAGCGCGGCCTCCTTGCCCTTGGCGATGTCGTCCCAGTCGTTGGTGTAGGCGACGAACACCTGGCCGTCCGGCCGTGCCTTCATGAAGCCGTCCTTGTAGCTGGCCTCGAGGTCGGTCGAGAACTTGATCTTTTCGGCGCCGATCCAGCCGCCCTTGCCGGTCTTCGACATCTTGCCGGCGATGTAGCCGAGGGCATAGCCGAACTGGCGATAGTTGAAATCGAGTGTGGCGATGTTGCCGCCGGGCTTGGTGCCGTTGTGGACGATGAACATCGTGTCCGGGAAGTCCTTGGCCACGCGGTCGGCCGCATCCTGGAACTCGCCGCCATGGCCGATGACGACGTTGTAGCCGCGCCGCGCATAATCGGCCATGGTTTCGGCCTGGTCTGGCTGGGCCACCTTCTCGCTGTAGGCGGTCTCGATGCCGAGCGTGGACTCCGCCTTCTTCAGCCCCTCGTATCCGGCCTGGTTCCACGACTTGTCCGTGATGTTGCCGGGCAGTGCGATCGCCACCTTGAGAGTGGCCGCCGCCGCGGGCCGCAGCAGCAGCGTCGTTCCGGCGAGCGCGGTCGTCAGGTTGAGAAATGTCCTTCTTGTCAGTCGCATGGTCTTGCCTCCCAGGCGGTTTGTTGTTTCGAGATTGAGCATTCCGTCGTCTAGACGATCTGGAAATGCGCCTCCGTCGGCTTGGTGTTGTTGATCGGCAGGATGTCCTGCGGGCAGGCGGAGAACGCGACGATGAGGTCCATCTCCGCCCGCATCGACAGGTGGTCGCCGGGCTTGCTCACGGTCGGCAGGAAGTCGATGTCGCCGTTCGCCTTCACCGGGATGTTCATCCAGACGTTGAAGGGGCTCGGCACTTCCGGCGGCGTCAGCCCAAGCTCGGCCATTGCCGAGTGCAGGTTGTCCGTGCAGTTGTCGTGATAGCCCTCGACTCCCAGGAATTTATATCGATAGCGATCGCAGGCCGCGATGATCGTGTCGTGAATGCCGGGCGAGCTGTCCTCCAGGATGGTGAGGATCGGCCGCCGCTTGTTCGTATACATGATGTCGCCGGGCTTCGGCATGATGTGCCCGATATGCGGCCGCGTGTGCTCCATCGACATGAACTCATGGAGATCCTCGGCATTGAAGGCCCAGGTGTCGACCACCTGCGTGCCGTGGGTGTTGATCATTCTGACCTGCTGGCCCTTCTTGACGTGCGCGGCCTTGCCGCGCCGGGCCGGGATCGTCTGGAGTGAGGCATTCATGCTCTGGTTCTCTCCCGCAAGCGAACCGGAAGAGCGGCGGGCGAGCCGTTCATCCGGCGAAACCTCGCGCGATATATAATGGTTAATGCGCGATCCCGCAAACTTGCCGCAACCATCGCTCCACCCCTCTGCAGCGAACGCAGAAAGGCCGGCGACTCCGAGATGACCGAGAAATCAATTCTTAAACAACCTTACCGATTCGTCAGTTTTTCTGCTCCGGGGCGCCGGGATTAACCCGACCTTAAGCGCCGGTCGGTCAATGTTACCGGTGGCGGCTGTGTAGCATAGGCCGTCGTTCCTTGGGCTTTGGGGAGTGAACCAACGTGAGATTGGGCGATATTCTGGTTGCACGCGGGATGGTGAGCGAGGCCGATGTCCAGCGCGCGGTCGAGTACCAGACCAAGTCCGGCGGCCGCCTCGGCGACATTCTCGTGGCCATGCGGGCGATCTCGCAGGAAGCCATCGAAGCGGTCCTCCACGACGCCCCCGAGGCGCCCAAGAAGATCGAGGCGACCGGCGTCGATGGCGTCGAGCTGATGAAGCTCATGATCAAGGACATGTACGTCGCCAGCCGCGAGCTGCTGACCCACCTGGCCGAGGATCTCGGCCTCACCGTGCAGGTCGTGCGCGAGCTGACGCAGATGGCGGTCGATCGCAAGCTGGTCGAGGCGATGGGCACCAACGGCAAGGCCGTCATGGAGCTGCGCTATTCGCTCACCGAGACGGGCCGCCGCTGGGCCACCGAGGCACTCGAGCAATGCCGCTATGTCGGCGTTGCGCCGGTTCCGATCGAGGAGTTCCAGGATCGCGTCGTCAGCCAGAAGATCACCAATGAACGCATCGGCAAGGAGGAGCTGTCGAAGCAGTTCGGCGACCTCGTCGTGTCCGATATCTTCCTGCGCCGCATCGGCCCGGCCGTGAACTCCGGCCGCGCGCTGCTGCTGTACGGCCCCCCGGGCAACGGCAAGACCTCCATCGCCGAGCGCATGAGCCGCATTTATGCGGATATCATCTACATTCCGCACGCCATTGAGGTCGATGGCCAGATCATCAAGATCTACGATCCGTCGATTCACAAGGAAGTGAAATCCTCGCACAGCGACGACGGCAACAATGCCATCCGCAAGGAGGCGCTGGACCGCCGCTATGTCGCCTGCAAGCGGCCGATCATCATCACCGGCGGCGAACTTACGCTGGAAATGCTGGATCTGCGCTACGACGAGAGCGCCAAATACTACGAGGCGCCGCTGCACATGAAGGCGCTCGGCGGCACCTTCATCATCGACGACTTCGGCCGTCAGCTGGTGAAGCCCGAACAGCTCCTGAACCGCTGGATCGTGCCGCTGGAAAGCCGCGTCGACTTCCTGAAGCTCCACACCGGCAAGACCTTCTCGATCCCGTTCGACGAGATCGTCGTGTTCTCCACCAACCTGGAGCCGAACGACCTCATGGACCCGGCCTTCCTGCGCCGTATTCCCTACAAGCTCGAGATCAAGGCGCCGAGCCGCGAGGAGTATCGCCGCATCTTCCGCCTGATCGCGACGCAGCGTAACGTCGAGATGCCCGACGATGTGGCGACCCTCGTGATCGAAGAGTTGCAGACCAGCAACGGCTTCCAGCTCGCCTGCTATCAGCCGCGCTTCGTCGTCGATCAGGTCATAGCGGCCTGCAAGTATCTGGACGTTCCCACGACCTTCAGTCCGGAGCTCGTGCTCGACGCTCTCGGCAACATGTATGTCAGCGGCACCTGGAGCCAGAAGGTCACCTCGATCGCGGCCTAGTATCGCCTCGCCTGCCTCTTCCGATTTCTCATCGACGGGCGCCCCTGAGGCGCCCGTTGTTATTTCACGAACGACAAGCTTGACGCCGGCGGATATGTCCGTAAGGTTTCGATCGTCGATTCGGTGATCGAGGGACAGAGTCAGCATGGCCATTCGATGACCGGCAGTGTCGCCGGTTCATCGCTCGTTAACCACATTCCTTCATGATGAAGGCCCCAGCGTGCCGGACGCGATGGCGTCGAGGTGACGCATCGCTGCTCGCGAGCGGCGACCGGCTGAGGACAAGAGGGTGACCATGGAACAGCCATTGCCGGTGAATCCCGATCTCAACCGCAGGCGCTTTCTGCGCTGGGGCATCGCCGCGGCCGCGGCTGCGCTGCCCACGCCGGCCTGGGCCACGGCGCTCGGAACCGCCAAGCGGCGGCTGTC
>JBGPEQ010000112.1:0-9292 GCA_041482855.1 Dongiaceae bacterium
CGATCGAGTTTGTAGCGCGGGTTCTGCGTCATCGGATAGAGCGCGGCCGAGGGATCGGCATCGGCGCGCGCGGGACGCAGGCCGAGCGATGCGCCGGCGGCAAGCAGGATCGGCCCGGCGGCAATTGCCTGGCATAAGCGCCGGCGCGCGCGAAAGACATGTTCAGGCGTCGCCGCGGACTCCGGCAGTTCCCAGCCGCGTTTCGTCTTGATCAGCATGGCCACGCCCCATCATCGAATCAGCAGGATTGCTGATCCGAGATAGCTGCGCGGGCGGGCCGCTGCAAATCAACTAAGGGTGATTCCGCCGTTACGTGAACTGGCTGGTAAGCATACAAGCGTTCGTCGCCTCTAATGCGCGGCTGCCAGCCGGTGTTCGACGATCTTGTCGGCGAGACGACCCGTCAATTCCTGCAGGTGATCGAACTTCCACGAGAAGGTGCCCACACCCATGGTGAGCGATCGTAGCTCGATGATGAGATCGTGGAGCTCGGACTGCGGGAGGTAGGCGTTGACCTCGTCCCAACCCTGCCAACCCTCCTTGGCGCTGAAGCCCAGGATCTGGCCGCGGCGGCCGCTGATGAGGCCATGCACGCGCGCGGTGAAATCGTTGGGGATGGTGATCTGCACCGCACAGATCGGCTCCAGCAGCACCGGCTCGCACTTGGGCATGCCCTCGCTCATGGCGATGCGGGCCGCCGTCTTGAACGCCATGTCCGAGCTGTCGACGGTGTGGTACTGGCCGTCATAGAGCGTGACCGATACGTCGACGACCGGGAAGCCGAGGGGCCCGCGATGGAGAAACTCGCGCGCGCCTTCCTCCACCGATGAAATATACTGACGCGGCACGGCGCCGCCGACGACGTGGTCGACGAATTCGAAGCCGGTGCCACGCGGCATCGGCTTGATTTCCACATGCACATCGCCGAACTGGCCGTGGCCGCCGCTCTGCTTCTTGTGGCGCCCATGCTGCTTGATGCCGCGCCGGATGGTCTCCTTGTAGTTGATGGTCGGGCGATGCGATTTGATCGCGAGCCCGTATTTCAGCCTCAGGCGGTCGATCGCCACCTGCAGATGGATCTCTCCCTGCCCCCACAAGACCAGCTCATGGGTGTCCTGGCTTTGCTCGAGCGACAGCGAAGGATCTTCTTCGACCAGCTTATGCAGCGCCGCCGTCAACTTCACCTCGTCGGCCCGGTTCTCGACGTTGATGGCGAGCGAGAATAGCGGAGACAGCCGCTCGGCAAACGCGACATTGCCGCCGGGCTTGCCGGAGGCCGAGAGAACCTGGCCGGTCGCAACCGCATCCATGCGTCCGAGCCCGACCACTTCGCCGCTGGCAGCGGTGGTCTGCTTGCCGAGTTCGTGCCCTTTCATCCGGTAGATGGCGGCATAGCGTTGACCGCCGAGGGTGCCGCCATCCGGGAGCGGCGCGCCCCAGACGCGAGCCAGCGAAATCTTGCCGGTGTGCGCCTGGTGATAGGTCTTGAAGACCACGGCCGTCGTGTCGCCAGCGGCGGGGGCCACGCCGATGCGGGCCGCCGTCGCCGCCGGCCCCGGCACGTCATGGCGGAGCGCCTTCAACAGGCGATGGATGCCGTGGTCGCGCTCGGCCGCCCCCAGCAGCACGGGGACGATGAGGTCGCCGGCGATTTCCTTGGCGAGCTGCTGAAAGATCTCATCCTTGGGCGGAACCGTGTCCTCCAGTAATTGCTCCAGCAGGTGATCGTCGAAATCGGCGAGCGCTTCCAGCAGCTCTCGCCGCGCCTCCTGCTCGCGCTCGGCGATTTCGGCCGGGATCTGGATCAGATCGGAGTCGTTGCCGGGCGCATTGTAGGCGCGCTCGCTGATCAAATCGACGAAGCCGGACACGGTTTCGGCACCCGACTTCTCGGTCTTGCGGATCGGCACTTGGCGCAACACCAGCTTGCGGGCCGAGACGCTCTGCAGCGCCGCCAGCACGTCGCGCACGCGGTGCGCGGCGGTGTCCATCTTATTGATGAACAGCATGTGCGGGATCTGCCGGTCGTCGAGAAATTTGAACAGCGGCGCGAGCGTCAGCGCCTTCGACACTTCGGGCTCGCACACAATGACCGCGACGTCGGCGACCACGAGAGCGTTCTGCGCCTCTTGCGTCAGTTCGATCGAGCCCGGGCAATCCAGAAACATCCATTTCTCGCCGAGGTACTCCGTCGCGGCGGCGTTGACTTCGACGCTCATCTTGCGCGCACGCGCCTCGGGCGCACTGTCGCCGACGGTGTTGCCCTCCTTCATGGAGCCCTTGCGCGAGATGGCGCCCGTGGCAAACAGCAGGCTCTCCAGCAACGTTGTCTTGCCGCTGAGATACGGCCCCACCAATGCCGCGCAACGCGGCGCTGACGGTTCACGTTGGCCCATGGCGATCGTCCTCCCTCTGCAATACGCGCGCCGAGCCGGCGGCGGCCGCTATTATGAACTGAGTATCATGATTTCCGGGCCGCCTGGGGCGATGCAAGCGAAAACCGACGCCGGCTCGCGGTACCTCCCTCGCCGACCGTCCCTTGCGTCGACAGGCGGTCCGCCATATGTGGAATGATACCGCCGCACGCGCCATCCCTTGCAACGACTCCAGGACTAAACGTGAACGCTAGAGCGGCCGAAGCGCCGGGTGCCCCGCCGCAGCGCGTGTCCGATCTCCTCCAGTTGCTATCGAGAACATGGCCGCAGGAGCGCGTGTCGCTCGGCGATGTCACCCGCCTCCTCGGCGACCGCGGCTATGGCCTGCTCATGTTCGTGCTGGCGTTGCCAGGCGCGGTGCCCGGGGTGGCGTCGATCGCCGCGATTCCCCTGGCGCTCGTGGCCGTGCAGCTGGCGATCGGCCTGCCGCGGCCGTGGCTGCCGCGCTTCCTGGCCGCGCGTTCGCTGTCGCGCACCGATTTCGCCCGCATGGTCGAGCGCGTCGAGCCATATCTGATGCGCATCGAACGCCTGCTGCGGCCGCGTTTCGCGCCGTTGACCGGACCGATCGGCGAGCGACTCATGGGCGTCATGTGCCTGGTGCTCGCCCTGCTGCTCACGGTGCCCATCCTGTTCAACCTGCCCCTGGTCGTGCCGATCGCCCTGATGTCGCTGGCGCTGCTGGAGCGCGACGGCGTCTTTGCCGCCATCGGCCTCGCCGTCGGCGGCCTCGTCCTGGGGGCCGTTGTCGGGCTCGGCTGGGTCTCGATCCAAGAGGGCTTGCAGTTGGCCGGCAAATATCTTGGTATGTAGAGGTCGATTCGTTCCCCCGGCGGGGCAGGAGTCGTTGGTCGCCGGCGCGAGAGGGCTCGGGGCGGGACGAACGCGTTAATATGACGCTGGAAATACTCATCGTCCTGCTGCTGATCCTGGTCCAAGGCCTGTTCGCCATGGGGGAGATGGCGATCGTCTCAGCCCGCAGGGCGCGCCTGAAGCAGATGGCCGACGAGGGCAACAAGGGCGCGGCCGCTGCCCTCAGCCTCGCCGAACATCCCAGCCGGTTCTTCTCGACCGTACAGATCGGCCTCACGCTCACCAACATCATTGCCGGCGCCTATGGCGGCGTGAAGATTGCCGACAGGCTGATCGTGATCTTCGCGGACATGCCAGCGGTGGCCGCCTATGCCGATGCCCTGGCCTTCGGCAGCGTCGTTGTCGTCATCACGTTTCTGACCCTGATTCTGGGCGAGCTCGTGCCGAAGCGGCTCGCCGTGAGCCGACCCGAGGCGATCGCCGCCGGTGTCGGCCGCGGCATGGCCCTGTTGTCGCGCGTCGCCGCGCCGGCGGTGTGGTTCCTGTCGGCGGTGACCGAACTGGTGTTGCGGCTCATTCCGATGCGGCACGGCAGCGAGCCGGCGGTCACCGACGAGGAGGTCAAGCTGCTCATGCAGCAGGGCACCGACGCCGGCCACTTCCATCCGGCCGAGACGTCGATCGTCGGCATGGCGCTCCGTCTGGGCGATCGCCGCGTCAGCGCGCTGATGACGCCGCGCCCGCAAGTCGAATGGCTCGATCTCGAGGACGCCATCGAGGAGACCAAGCAGAAGGTCCTGAACAGTCACTATTCGCGCTTCCCGGTCGCCGAGGGCGGCCGGCGCCACATCGTTGGCGTGGTGGAGGTCAAAGACCTGCTGGCCTCCGAGCTGGCCGGCAAGGGGTTCGATATCCGCGCCGTCATGAAGCCGCCGCTTTATATCCCGGAGTCGGCACCCGCCCTCAAGGCGCTCGAATCCTTCCGCCGGACCGGGGCGCCGATTGCGCTCATCGTCGACGAATATGGCGACTTTCAGGGCATCGTCACCCTCGAAGACCTGCTGGAGGCGCTGGTGGGCGACCTGCCGGAGCCGGGCCAGGAGGAAGATCCGGCCGTGACCCGGCGCGCCGACGGCTCCTGGCTGGTCGACGGCATGCTGCCGATCGACCAGCTCAAGGATGCCGTCGGCATGGCGCGCCTGCCCGCCGAGGAGGAGGCCAACTACCAGACCGTGGCCGGCCTGGTCATGAACCAGCTGCGCCGCATCCCGAAGGCGGCCGACTGGTTCGAGATCGACGACTACCGCTTCGAGGTGGTCGACATGGACGGTCGCCGCATCGACAAGGTCATGGTCAGCCGCAAGCCGGCCCTGCTCGACCAGTCGGAGAACCGGCCGGCAGCGTGAGACGTTTTCGGTCGCGGCGCTCAATCGACCGAGACGGGGTTGGCGGGCGGCTTGTAGCCCAGGTTGTAGATCAGCACCTGCTCCATCATGCCGTGATGGAAGTCCTTCAGGCTGTTCTCGAAGCGGAACGCGGCGTGGAGATATTCGTGCAGGATGATCTTCTCGAAATCGTTGATCGTGTATTTGTGCAGCGCGAAGAACGGGCCGAAGCGGATGCGGCGGCCGGGGACGTAGATCGACGCGCCCGCTTCATAGTCCGCAAACTCGATCGTGCACGCGGCCCAAATCTCCCGCCAATCTTCACTTAGGAAATCCCGTTCCTCCCGCAGCTTGAACGGGGCTCGGGCGAAATCCAGCCCGGCTCGGTCGGCCATGGTATGGGGTTGGCTGCCGTCTTCCTTGACGCAGGTATGCACGTTTCTCGTGCCGAGCGTGCCCTTCGTGTTGGTCAGATTGTGGAGAGCGGCCGCCAAGCCGCTCTGCAGTATCTTCCCGCCGTCTACGACCGTTCTATCGTTCCCCGCCAGGAACGTGTCCGTGCACAGGAATGCCATCGCCGCCTCGCCCTGCCAGCCCACCCTTTTGCGATGATGCTGACTGGCCGCGGCACGCCTGTCAATTGAAGCCCGCGCCGCCTAGCGCAGGGCCTGGCAGGCGCGCTGGATGCGCGTGCAGGCTTCGCGCAACGCCTCGGTCGAGGTGGCGTAGGAGATGCGGAAGAAGGGCGACAGGCCGAAGGCCGAGCCCTGCACCGCCGCGACGCCCTCCGCCTCCAGGAGATAGGTCACGAAGTCGTCGTCGGTCTTGATCTCCTTGCCCTGGGGCGTCCGCTTGCCGATGGCGCCGGCGCAGGACGGGTAGACGTAGAAGGCGCCCTCCGGCCGGTGGCAGTGCAGGCCGGACGCCTTGTTCAGCATGTCCACGACGAGGTCGCGGCGCTCCTTGAAGCTCTTGTTGTGCTCGGCGATGAAGTCCTGCGGGCCGTTGAGGCCTTCGATCGCCGCGGCCTGGCTGATCGAGCTGGGGTTCGAGGTCGATTGCGACTGCAGCTTGGCCATCGCCTTGATGAGCGGCACCGGGCCGCCGCCATAGCCGATGCGCCAGCCGGTCATGCAATAGGCCTTGCTGACGCCGTTCATGGTGAGCGTGCGCTCGTAGAGCTTGGCCTCGACCTGGGCGATCGTGCTGAACTCGAAGCCGTCATAGGTCAGGTGCTCGTACATGTCGTCGGTGAGCACCCAGACATGGGGATGCTTCAGCAGCACGTCGGCGAGCGCCCTGAGCTCGGCGCGGCTATAGGCCGCACCGGTCGGGTTCGAAGGGCTGTTGAGGATGAGCCACTTGGTCTTCGCTGTGATCGCCGACTCCAGGCTTTCCGGCAGCAGCTTGAAATGGGCGTTCTGCGAGCAGGGCACGATCACCGGCGTGCCCTCGGCCAGCAGCACGATATCCGGATAGGAAACCCAGTAGGGCGCCGGGATGATGACCTCGTCGCCCGGGTTCACAGTGGCGACGATGGCGTTGTAGAGCACCTGCTTGCCGCCGGTGCCGACGCTGATCTGCTCGGGCTTGTAGTCGAGGCCGTTCTCGCGCTTGAACTTGGCGCAGATGGCCTGCTTCAGCGCAGGCGTGCCGTCGACGTCGGTGTACTTGGTCTCGCCGCGACGAATTGCCGCCATGGCGGCGGATTTGATGTTGTCGGGCGTATCAAAGTCAGGCTCGCCGGCGCCGAGCCCGATGACGTCGCGGCCGGCGGCCTTCAACTCACGCGCCTTCTGGCTGACGGCGATGGTGGGCGACGGCTTGATGCGATCGAGGCGGGAGGCGATGAACGGCATGGCGGAATTCCCGAACGGCTATGATGGTCAGACGGCCGCGGAATTTACGGTGAAGCCGCCGGTGCCGCAACCCCGCGGGCGCACGACTGCCATGCAATCGCCCCATTGTGGTGACACTTCTGCCGCTACGGGCGTGCCCACTGGCCGCCGCACACTGTCTCCACCCGTGCACCAAGTCCGCTCAGTGGACGTTCGAAATTGAGGAGGAGCCCATGACGCCGCGGACGTCGCAAGCCAGCCGCAAGACGGCACGCACAAACTTCGCCATGCAAGCCTGGGAACCGACGCTGGACGAGATGCTGGCCGAGCCGGTCGTTCAGCTGATGATGACGGTGGACGGCGTCGATCCGGCCGATGTCGTGACGCTGCTGCAGGAAGCCAGGAAGCGCCTCGACTAACTCGGCTGCCCGCGCCGCCTCCGGCCGCCGCTCTCCCGCGCAGGCTAGAAACCATAGGGGCGAGGCGGCGGTTCTGTGACAAGATCGGCGCCAAGTCTAACTCCATTCACCTCGGCGGCGGAGACAAGGCGCGTGACCATCGACCATCGGCAGTCTGCGCGGGCCGGCGAGGCGCTGCGCAGCTTCCTGGCGACGCCGCTCGACCGTCTGCTCGATCGCGACGACGGAAAGCAGGACCCGGCGGCGAGCGCGCTGGCGCTGTTTCGAGAGGTGGCGGCGAGCGTGCCGGCCTATCGGGCGTTCCTGGCCGAGCAGAGCGTCGATGTCGCGCGCGTGCGCAGCGTCCACGACTTCGCGGCGCTGCCGATGGTCACCAAGCAGAACTATCTGACGCGCCATCCGTTGGCGCAGCTCTGCCGCGGCGGGCGGCTGGAGAGCTGCGACTTCGTCGCGATGTCCTCGGGCTCGACGGGCAAGCCGACCTTCTGGCCGCGCTTCATGAGCGACGAACTGCCGATCGCCGTGCGCTTCGAGCAGGTGTTCCATGACAGCTTCCAGGCCGACCAACGGCGCACGCTGGCCGTGGTCTGCTTCGCGCTCGGCACCTGGGTGGGCGGCATGTTCACGGCGGCCTGCTGCCGCCACCTCGCGGCCAAGGGCTACCCGATCACGGTGGTGACGCCCGGCAACAACCGCGACGAGATCTGGCGGGTGGCGCGCGAGCTGGCGCCGCAGTTCGAGCAGACGGTGCTGCTGGGCTATCCGCCCTTCCTCAAGGACGTGGTCGACGGCGGCATCGCGCAAGGGCTGGACTGGCGGCCGCTGAAGGTAAAGCTGGTCATGGCCGGCGAGGCGTTCAGCGAGGAGTGGCGCAGCCTGGTGGGCGAGCGGCTCGGCTCCACCGACTGGTGCTACGACTCGGCCTCGCTCTACGGCACCGCCGATGCCGGCGTGCTCGGCAACGAGACGCCGCTGTCGATCTGCATCCGCCGCTTCCTCGGCGGCAAGTCGGAGGCGGCGCGCCAGCTGTTCGGGGAATCGCGGCTGCCGACGCTCGTGCAGTACGATCCGTTCGTGCGCTATTTCGAGGCGGTGGCCGACGCCGAGGGCAAGGGCCAGACGCTGCTCTTCACCGGCAATAACGGCGTGCCGCTGGTGCGCTATCACATCGCCGACAATGGCGGGCTAATTCCGTATGAGCGGATGATGCACTTCCTGGCGGACTGGAAATTCGACGCGGTGGCGGCGCTGGGCGGCCATGGCTGGCGCGGCGTGCACCGGCTGCCGTTCGTATTCGTGTTCGGGCGCTCCGACTTCACGGTCTCCTACTTCGGCGCCAGCGTCTATCCCGAGAACATCAGCGTCGGCCTCGAGCAGGCGGAGGTGCGCGATCTCGTGACCGGCAAGTTCGTGCTGCAGGCCAAGGAGGGGCTGACCGAAGCGGCGCACCTCGCCATCGCCGTCGAGCTGGCGCCGAAGGTGGCCGGCGACGACGGCAAGCGCGACACGATCGCGCGCTCGATCCAGGCCCACCTTGAGCGGCTGAACAGCGAGTTCAAGAACTACGCGCCGGCCGAATACCGCACGCCGCGCGTCACCCTGCATGCTGCCGGCGATCCCGACTGGTTCCCGCCGGGGGTCAAGCATCGCTACACCCGGCGCTGAGCAGGTTGCGTTTACGCATGTTTGGCCTGTCCGCCCACCTCGTGCATGGCTCATGACCTGAAAGGTCAATAGAGCTTACCTTTTATTTTTCGAATCCGAGGAACAACCCCATGTAAAGGAAGTTAACGCTTCCTTGGCATGATTCCTCGCGCTGTCGCGACCGGTGTGCTCACCGATCGGACCGGAGTCGCGTGCAGTCGCCATAGCCGCTTGAGATACATAATCGGCGTTTGTGCGTAATAATTTTCCCATTGCACTTTCCTCTGTTGGCGTATAATATGGAACAAAGTTGGTACAAGTCAAGCCGCAAGATGGAGGATGCGATGACCGACGAAACACCCACTGCCGAGGCGGCGGAAGCGACGGACGAGGGGGGCGAGCAAGATCTGCTGGAGCTGCTGGCCCAGCGCCGGGACGAACGTTCGGGGCGAGCCGCCCGCGAGGTCGCCGAATGCCTGGCGATCGGAGACACGCCGAGCACCCAAGTGCAGGAGGATCGCCGGGTGGCGACCGCGGCGGCCCTGGCCGATATCGAGCCTGGCGACGAGTTCCAATCCCTGCTCGCCGCACAGCTGCTGACCGTCCATGGCATGGCCATGGATTGCGTGCGCTCGGCCCGCGATCCGGCAAGGGAGGAACCGTTGCGCCTCGCCTATCTCGGCCATGCCGGCCGCCTGCTGTCGCTCTTCTCGCGCCATATCGGCCGCCTGGAGCACCATCGCGACTGGTGCGAGGAG
>JBGPEQ010000113.1:0-9287 GCA_041482855.1 Dongiaceae bacterium
GCCTCGGCTATCGCAATGTCCAGGTCAAGGCCGGAGACGGCAATGCCGGCTGGGCCGAGCACGCGCCCTATGAGGGCATCATCGTGACGGCGGCGGCGGCGCGGGTCCCGGAAGCGCTGCTGGCGCAGCTGCGCAACGGCGGCCGCATGATCATTCCCGTGGGCGAGAGCCGCGGCCAGGAATTGGTCCTGATCCGGAAATCGGCGAGCGGCGCGATCACCGAGCAGGTCGTCCTACCCGTCGCCTTCGTTCCGCTGGTCGCCGGCCGCGGGCTCTATGGTGAGAGCGCGCGCTAGCGTCTGCCGCGCGGCATCGATGACCCCGTCCTCAGGCCCGCCGGCGTCGATGCGATGCCAATCGATGCGGCCGAGTTCGTAGGTCAACTGCTGCCGAAGCACCGCCGCGGTGGCGTCGGAGGCGTCGCCGCTCCGCGCCGCGATGCGGGCCGCCAGCGCTTCGGCGGGCGCTTCCAGCCACAGCCCCACGAACGGAACCCGGGCGTCGCGCGCCACGGCGGCGATGGCGTCCCGTTCGGCCGGTCGCGCATAGACCGCGTCGGCAATGACCGCGCGTCCGGCGTCGAGCGCAGTCGCCGCCTCCTCGCGAATGCGCCGAAACACGCGCTCGCCCATTTCTCCGCTGTAGGTCGATGACGGCAGGCGCTCGGTCAGGGCGACGCCGCACAGCCGCTTGCGCATGACGTCGGAGCGCAGCACGCGGGCGCCGGGAACGCCGCCCAGTTCCGGCGCCAGGCCGTAGGCGACGGTCGACTTCCCCGTGCCGCTGAGGCCGCCGATCGCGATCAGGCGCGGCGGTTGGGGTTTCAGGAGACCGCCGGCATGGGCGAGGTAGCGGCGCGCTTCGTCGCATGCGTGCGACCGTGCCTCCGGGCTGGCCTGCTGCCGTGCCGCGGCTGCACTCACATGGGCGCGCACGACGGCGCGGACTGACAGGAACAGCGGCAGGGCCGCCAAGCCATCGCTCTCGTCCAGCAGATCGAGATAGCGGTTCAATACCGCGTTGCCGAAGTCATCGAGCCCGCGCGTGTGCAGGTCCATCAGCAGGAACGCCAGGTCGTAGAGCACGTCGATGTTGGAGATGACGCGATTGAATTCGATGCAGTCGAAGAGCGTCGGGCGACCCGCGACAAGACAGATGTTCCGCAGATGCAGATCGCCATGGCAGTGGCGCACCTTGCCGGCGCGCCGGCGCGCCTCCAGCAGCGGGGCGATGCGGGCCAGCTCCGCCTGGGTCGCCGCGATCAAGCTCTCCACCGCCGCTCCATCGAACGCGTCGGGGACGGCCGCGCGCAGGTTGCGCGCGTCGCTCGCCGTGGTCGCGGCCATGCCCTGATGCCCGCCGGATTCGTTGTCGATTTCGGCCGAGGCGTGAAACTTCGCGATCTGCTCCGCCAGATCCAGCATCAGCTTGCCGGATAGCTGCTGCCGTTCCGCCAGGCGATCGAACAGCGTGTCCTGATCGAACCGCCGCATGACCACGACCCAATCGACGACCGCACCCGGCCCGCCCAGCGTCAGCCGCCCGTCGCTCTGGCGCGCGATCGGGCAGGCCTCCTCGTAGAGTTCGGGCGCCGTCCGCCGATTGAGCGCCAGCTCGGCGCGGCAGAACTGCTCGCGCAGCGGCAGCGTCGAGTAGTCGAGATAAGAGAAACGCACCGCCCGCTTCAGCTTGAAGGCACGATCGCCGGCCAGGAAGACGATGGAAGCGTGCGTATCGATGCGCTCGACCGCGGCGGCGCCATGGCTGGCGGGATCGGCGAGGAAGGCGATGGCGGCGGCCTGGTCCTGCTCGTTCATCGGGTCTTCGGCTGCCGCCGCGGGCGCTAGCGCCGGACCAGCAGCACCGTGCAGGCGCTTTGCTCCACGAGCATGTCGAGGGCTGCGCCTTCGTCGGATGGCAGGGCCGCCGCGCCCACGACCAGCAGGCTGACCGGCTCGGCGCGGACGGCGCGCACGATCTCCGCCAGGCCGGCCCCACGCACGCGCCGGATCGCGGCACTGACGCCGAGCGCGCGCAGCTGCTCGCGCACCGCGATCTCATGCTCTGCGAACGTCGCCGGCGAGTCGCCGAGCACGAAGACGAGCAGCCGCTTGCCTTCCCGCTCGCTGAGCCGGGCCGCGAGGGCGAGGGCGCCGCGCGCCGGCGCGCTGCCATCGTAGACCGCGGCGAGCGGCGCCTCCGCGGGGGAGCTGACTGTCGATGCAAACAGCATGGAGCAGGTGGTCTGCGTCGCAACGGTACGCGTGTGGCGGCCCAGGCGCACCTGCCCGGACAACGGCCGCCTACCCTTGCCGACGGCGATAAGATCGACCTCCCGCGCCGCTGCCAGCAATTCCGCCCCGATCCGCCCGCGGGTGGTGCGGAAGCTCCACTGCAGGTGAGAGGCTTCGGCCGTGCGGGCCAGGGCCTGCCGGGCCGTTGCCGCCATGCTCTTGAAATCGCGCGCAAGCCGCTCCGGATCGAGCAGTCGGCCCGAGCGCGACAGCGCTGGGGCCTCGCGCGAAAACGGCAACGCCGCCAGGTTCAGGAGATCGGTGTCCTCGATGAACAAGCCCGTGAGTTCGGCATCCAGCTGCGCGGCAAGGCCGGCCGCCGCCTCGAGCGCGGCCAGACTCTCCTTCGACGCATCGAGGGCGACCAGGATACGCCGGAAATCGAGCACCTCGCTCGCCGCCGTCACGACGGCTCTCCCCCGCTCCCAGCGCCGAAGCGCCGCCGCTGCTCGGCGAGCGCGATCAGCCGATCCTCCACGCGCCGGTTCACCGTGCCTTCCGGGAACCTGCCGTCGCCATCGCGGGCGCCGGCCGTCACGCCCGTCAGCAGCTCGATCCCCTCGTCGATCGTACGCACGGGGTAGATGCGAAAGCGCCCAGCGGCCGCCGCCGCCACGACATCCCGGCGCAGCATCAGGTGGGTGACGTTGCCGGCCGGCATCAGGACGCCTTGCTCGCCGTTCAGGCCGCGCGCCGCGCAGGTGTCGAAGAAACCTTCGATCTTCTCATTGACGCCGCCGATGACCTGGACATCGCCGTGCTGGTTGACCGACCCGGTTACCGCGAACGACTGTTTGATCGGCAGTTCGGCGAGCGCCGACAGCAGGGCATAAAGTTCTGCCGACGAGGCGCTGTCGCCTTCGACCCCGCCATAGGATTGCTCGAATACCAGGCTGGCCCACAGCGACAGCGGATGCTCGCGGGCATAGCGGGCGGCGAGGAAGGCGGACAGGATCATCACGCCCTTGGAATGGATGGGGCCGCCGAGTTCGACCTGGCGTTCGATATCCACGACCTCGCCACGGCCGAGGCGGACCTTGGCGGTGATTCGGCTGGGCTTGCCGAAGGCGAGACTGCCGACGGACAGGACCGACAGGCCATTCACCTGGCCGACCTTCGCGCCGTCGGTGTCGATCAGAATCAGGCCGCGCTGAATCATCTCCTGCGAGCGCTCGCGCACGCGGTCGCTGCGCTTGCGCTGGGCGTCGATCGCCAGCTGCACATCGCGGGCATCGATGACGGCGCGGCCAGCCTCGCCCGCCCAATAATCCGCCTCGCGCAGGACATCGGCGAGATAGCCGATCTGCATGGACAGCTTCGCAGAATCTTCGGCGAGGCGCGCGCTGTGCTCGATCGCCCGGGCGACCGCGCCGCGATCGAGCGGCTTCAACGCCTCGCGGCGCACCATCGTCGCGAACAAACGGGCATAGGCAGCGGTCGCTTCCGCGTTCCACGGCATATCGTCTTCGAAATCGACGGCGACCTTGAACAGCTCGTGGAACTCGAAATCGTGCTGCGACAGGAGATAATAGAGCCAGCGATCTCCCAGCAGCACGACCTTGACGTCGAGCGGCACCGGCTGCGGCGTCAGCGTCACCGTGCTGACGAGGCTCAACATCTGCGCCGGCGTCTCGATGCGGATCTCTTTGGAGTGCAGCGCGCGTTTCAGCGCTTCCCATGCGAACGGCTGCATCAGCAGCTTGTGGGCATCGAGCAGCAGGTACCCGCCGTTGGCGCGATGAAGCGCGCCGCCCTTGATCAGGCCGAAATCCGTGACGAAGGTACCCATCTCCGCCATGTGCTCGACCGCACCGATCAGATTCATGTAGGTCGGATTGTTCTCGTAGACTACGGGCGCGCCGACGATGGCGGAGCTATCGACCAGGGCGTTCACTTGATAGCGGCGGAAGCGGTCGCCGTCGGCAAGGCGCGTCGGCGCGCCCTCGGCTGCCGCCTGCGATTTCTCTGCCGCCGTGGCGAGGAAGGCATCGACATGTTCGATGACGTCCTTCTCGACCGCGTTCAGATAGGCCGTGATATCCGGGAGGTCGCGATACTTTGCGCGCAGCTCGTCCATGACGTGGCCGACCGCGAACATCGTCACTTCGCGATTCAGCTCCCGCATGCGTTCACGGCGCTCCTTGTCCCACTTCGGCATCTGGCGGATCGTCTGTTCCAGAGTCGCTTGCAACACCTCGATGTCGGCCTGGGTTTGTCGCTGCTCTGCCTCGGGCAGCTTTTGGAAATCCTCTGGGCTGATCACCGCGCCGTCGCGGACAGGCGCGACGGCGAAGCCGGCCGGTGTACGCACGAGGACCAGGTTCTTGGTCTTCCCGCGCTCCTGCAGCTGCTCGAAGGCGGCCTCCTGGCGGGTCTTGAATTCCTCGTCGATCACCTGGCGGCGATTGCGGTAGTCGTCGCTTTCGAAAAGGCTGGGGATCGCGGACTTGAGGTCGCGCACCAATTCCGTCATGTCCGCCCGCAATTTCGCCGCCGTGCCCGCCGGCACCCGCAGCGCCAACGGTCGCTGCGGGTCTTCAAAATTGTTGATGTAGCATAGATCGAGCGGCGCCGGTCCGGAGACAGCGGTGCGCTTGAGGAACTCCCCCATCATGGCGTGCTTCCCGCTGCCGGGATTGCCGAGGACGAAGAGGTTGTAGCCTTGGCGCTTGATGCCGATGCCGAACCGCACGGCGTCGATGGCCCGTGTCTGACCGGGAAGATCGGTCAATTCCCCGAGGTCGGCGGTGGTCTCGAAGGCCAATTGCGAGGGATCGCAGCGGCGGTAGAGAGACTCGATGGGCAACGGTTCGATCGGCATGTTCGCTTGGCGCTGACTGTCAAAACCGAGCAACGGGCCCTCGCCCTAACCCTCTGCCGCGAAGCGGGAGAGGGTTAGGGTGTGTGCTCGATACTAGCGCAATTCTGCTGGACGACAACGAGACCAGTCTTGATGCGGATCAATTGCGCCGGCCGTCGTCGCGGACCTGGAACTCGCCGAGATAGGCGCGCAGCTCGGCGCCGGCGGCGGCGTCGAGCAATTCACGCGTGGCGCCGACCTGAAGCACACGCCCGCCATGGACGAACGCCGTGCGCGTGGCGGCGTAGAGCGCGTCTTCCGGCTGGTGGCTGACGAGCAGCACGGTCAGCTTGCGATCGGCCTGCAGGGCGCGCACGAGGTCGAGCATCTCGCGCCGCAGCGCCGGACCGAGGGCCGCGAACGGCTCATCCAGCAGCAGCACCGGGCGGTCGCGGACTAGGCTGCGCGCGAGCGCGACCCGCTGGCGTTCGCCGCCCGACAGCTGCGATGGCAGGCGCTGCGCGAGGCCGGCCAGCCCGACCTGCTCCAACGCGGCGTCGACGCGCTCGCGGTCGGCCACGGTCAACTTCAATCCAGGATGAATGCCGAGACCGACGTTGGCGGCCACGTGCAGATGCGCGAACAAGTTGTGGTCCTGGAACAGCATGGTCACCGGACGGACGGACGGATGCTCGTGCGTGACGTCCTGTCCGCCGATGCGGATATGGCCGGAATCGGCTCGCTCGAAGCCTGCGATAAGCGAGAGCAGCGTGCTCTTGCCGGCGCCGCTCGGTCCGATGACGGCCAGGAACTCGCCATCAGCGACATGCAGATCGAATTGCATCCGCATGTCCTCGTAGCGGAAGGCGACTGCGTCCAGGTCAACGCCGGCCATGGCCGCCGACTCCCCGTTCGATGATGGCGAAGAGACCGAAGCACAACGCGGCCAAGACCACTGCCGTCACCGCTGCCGCATCGAGCTGATAGGCCGCCATGCGCTGGTAGAGCAGCAGCGGCAGCGTCGCCGTGTCTTGGGTGCCGAAGAGCGCGATGACCCCGAGGTCGCCGACCGTCAGCGCGGCAGTCAACGCGAGCGCCGTGCCGACGGGCCGCCGCAACAATGGCCATTCGACCAGCCGCAACCGGTTCCAGCCGGCAATGCCCAGGCTGGCGCAGAGACGGTCGTGCTGCTCGCCCACGCGCATCAGCGGCGGCCCCAGCGTTCGGATGACGTAGGGCAAACCCATGATCGCGTTGATGATGACGACCAGGGCGAGGCCGATGGCGAATACATCGGCAACCGGCGAGAGCAGGGCAAACAGCCCCGTCCCGATGACGAGCGGCGACACGACCAGCACGAGCGAGGCGACCGTCTCCATCGTTGCCGCCGCCCGCGGCCGGTAGCGCCGCAGGCGTAGCTCGCGGCTGGTCAGAAGCAGGCCCCAGCCGGCGGCCGTCGCCAACAGACCCGCCGCCAGCGCAACGGCCAAGCTGCGAGCGACCGCAAGCCACAGCGCTCTGTCGGCAATCACCGCGCCGACGGGTCCAGCCAGCCCGTTGCGAAGCACCGCCGCGAGCGGAAGCAAGACGAAGGCGGCCGCGGCGAGCAGCACGGCGGTATCGACGATGCGTCCGCCCCAGGCCGCAATATCTGGACGATCCTGCGGCCGTTGCGCCGTCGGCGTCAGCGGGACGTCCGGGACGAAGCGCTGGCCTGCAACCACCAGCGCACCACAGATCGCCACTTGCAGAAGAGCGAACTGGACCGCCTTCCCCAGATCGAACTCGAAGCGGACCGCCTGATAGAGCGCGACCTCGATGGTGCTGTTGGCCGGACCGCCGCCCAGCGTCAGCACCACCGCGAAGCTCGTGAAGCAGAGCATTAAGACGATGCCGGCGACGCCCGGCAGCACCTGACGCAGCAGCGGCCACTCGATCAGGCGGAACACCTGTCGCGAGTTCATGCCGAGCTGGGTGGCCAAGCGCCAGGTCTCGCCGGGGATGGCGCTCCAGGCCGGCAGCAGCAGCCGCGTCGCCAGCGGCAGATTGAAGAAGGCATGGGCGATCAGAATGCCCGGGAGACTATAGAGGAACTGACGGGGTTCCAGGTGCAGGCCGGCCAGCAAGCGATTGAACAACCCGGACTGTCCGTAGATCGCGACGACGCCGAGGATGCCGACCAATGTCGGCAAGACCAGCGGCAGGCCGAACAGGCGTAGCAAGAGCGCGCGGCCGGGAAAGGACGGCCGGCGCGCCAGTGCCCTCGCCACGAGAATGGCCGGCCCCACGCTGAGCAATGCCGACAACAGCGCCTGCCAGATCGTGAAGGCGACGACCCGGCGGGTATAGGAACTCTCCAGGAAGCCCCCGTAGTCGACCGTCCCGGCGGCACGCAGCAGGCCGGCGAACGCGCCGCCGATGACCAGACCGAGCAGGAGAAAGGTCAGCGCCCCCGGAACGAGCCGGCGGATCATTGACTCATCGCTTGCAACCACTCGTCGATCCATTGCTTGCGATGGGCGGCCACTTCCTCCGGCGCGAACAGCAGCGACTTGCCCGGCTGCACGAGCTGGCCGAACTCCTTCGGCAACCCGCCCGTCGACTCGCTGACCGGATACATCCAGTTGGTCGTGGGTATCTGGTCCTGGAAGCCGGGCGAGACCATGAAGGCCAGGAACTTCTCGGCGAGTTCGCTCTCAGGCGATCCGGCGATGCGCCCGGCCACTTCGACCTGCATGTAGTGGCCTTCGGCGAACGCAGCCGCGGCGTACTTGTCGGTCTTCTCCTCGATGATGTGATAGGCCGGCGAAGTCGTGTAGCTCAGCACCATCGGGGCTTCGCCTTGCGTGAACAAGGCGTAGGACTCGCTCCACCCCTTGCTGACCGTGAGAACGCGCGGCTTCAGCCTGGTCCAGGCAGCGGCGGCCTGGTCGCCATAGACCTCCTTGACCCACAGCATGAAACCGAGGCCGGGCGTGCTCGAGCGGGGGTCTTGCAGCAGGATCTTCTGGCTGGGATCGCCGTCGATCAGCTCCTTCAGGCTCGTCGGCGGCTTCGGCAGCTTGGTCTTGTCGTAGACGACCGCGAAGTAGCCGTAGTCAAACGGGACGAACACCGGATCGTTCCAGGCGATCGGCAGCTTGAGGTGGGAGAGGTCGAGCGCGTGCGGCGCGAACAGGCCGGTCGCCGCCGCCTCCGCCGTCAGGCTGGTGTCGAGGCCCAGCACCAGATCGGCCTTGGTGTTCTTGCTCTCCAGTTGCAGCCGGCTCAGCAGCGCGGCGCCGTCCTCGAGCGCGACCCATTCGATCTTGCACGCGCAAGTCGCCTCGAAGGCCTTGGTGACGGCCGGGCCGGGACCCCATTCGGAGGTGAAGGAGTTGTAGGTGTAGATCGTCAGGGTCGGCGTCTCCGCCGACGCCGATAGGGCCGACAGCGAGCCGAGAGCCAGCGCGATCGAAAACAGGAATCTATGCATGGCATGTCCTCCGCGAAATGCCGGCGGAAAAGACGCGAACGTGATCGAGGACTGAACTCATATCCCTCCGCCGGCATTATCCGGATCAGGTTCGTCGGGTTGGCGCCGGCCGGCAGGCCGGGCACCTCTCAGCCACGAGGGCACCCCGTTGAGACCTATGACTATAGAGGGTCGGCGGGAGGATTAGAAGGGCTACGGTGAAACGTATTGACGATAGATGGGGGTCTCGGCCACGGCCGCGTGCCAGGCCAGCCGCTGGCGCGCGAAGGCGGCGAAATCGGCGCTCGGGTTGCCGTCGACGATCTGCACCACCGCCCACGCCGCTGCCAGGAGATTCAACGAGGCTTTGTAGAGCGCGAAGCGGCCGGCCTGCTCTGTGGCCGCACTGCCGAAATATTCGTCCAGCAGGATGCGGTCCAACTCGGCGTCCAGCTCGGCCTCGATCGAGACGGCGGCCAGGTCCCACATCGGCTCGGCCATGGCGGAGTATTCCCAGTCGACCAGGTAGAGGGCTGACGGGCCGTGGACGAAGTTGTGAGGGACCGGATCGATGTGGCTGGGAACGAAGGGCGTCGCGGCTCCCTCCAAGACGGCCCGGGCGGCCTCGGCTTGGCGGCAGACCGGCCTCAGGTCCAGCCCGGCGGGCCAGCCGCGTTCGGCGGCCAGCGCGATGTACTCATCGAGCTTCGGGAACAGATCCATCCGGCCGGCAAAGGCA
>JBGPEQ010000114.1:0-9272 GCA_041482855.1 Dongiaceae bacterium
CCGGCACTCCATGCGGACCTGAAGGCCGACATGCCGCCGGCCTATGACGGCCTGTGGGCGGCCTATCGCGAGATCATTCCGGCGCTGCTCCGGCAAGCAAGGGAGCCGGCCTGGTTCGTGGAACGCATGCTGCCCTCAGGGGCGAAGCCGGCTGCGTCGCCCACGGCCGTCGCTGCCGCGGAATGATGGGAGTCTGATGTGAGCAAGTGGACCGCAGCCTGCAAGGCCGATGTGATCGACGCAGAGGATGTGACGCGCTTCGACCACGCTGGCCGGACCTTCGCCATCTACCGCTCGGCCGATGATGCGTACTACGCGACCGATGGGCTGTGCACCCATGAGCAGGTGCATCTCGCCGACGGGTTCGTTATGGACAACATCATCGAATGTCCGATGCACAACGGCCGCTTCGACTACCGGACGGGCGAGGCAAAGGGCGCGCCGGCCTGCGTGAACCTGAAGACCTATCCGGTCAAGCTGGAGTCCGGGACAGTATTCATCGATCTCGGTTGAGACGCGCTGGCGGGACCGGTCTTTCCGGATGCCATCGATGATGTGATACTCGTCCGCGATTCCTTCATTGGGGTGGACGCGTGACGACCTTGGCGATGCACGGCGCGGAGCGGGCGTTCCTCGGCGTCGAGCGGTCGTTCGGCGGACGCGCGTGGCGCCAGCGTCGTGCCGACGATCGGCAGGGGTTGGCCATCGCGCAGCGCTTCAGCGTTCCCGAACTGGTGGGCCGCCTGCTGGCCGCGCGCAACGTGACGGTCGAGAGCGCGGCGGCGTTTCTCAATCCGACGTTGCGCGAGCTGCTGCCCGATCCCTCGGGGTTCCGCGACATGGACCGGGCGGTGGAGCGCCTCCTGCAGGCGATCACGCGGAACGAGAAGATCGCCGTGTTCGGCGACTACGACGTCGATGGCGCCACCTCGGCCGCGCTGCTGCATCGCTTCTTCGCCACCGTCGGCATCGCCGTCCGGCTCTACATCCCCGACCGCCTGACCGAGGGTTATGGGCCGAATGCGCCGGCCTTGCTGCGGCTGCGGGAGGAGGGCGTCGCCGTCGTGATCACCGTGGATTGCGGCATCACTGCTTTCGCGGCGCTTAGTGCGGCCGAAGCGGTGGGCCTGGCGGTCATCGTGCTCGATCATCATGTGGCGGAGCCGCAGCTGCCGGCGGCAGCGGCCGTCGTCAATCCGAACCGGCTCGACGAGACGGCGGGGCACGGCCAGCTGGCGGCGGTGGGCGTGACGTTCCTTCTGGTAGTGGCACTCAACCGGGCGCTGCGCGCGGCCGGTTGGTACGGCAATGGCCGCGCCGAGCCCGATCTGAAACAATGGCTGGATCTGGTCGCGCTCGGTACCGTCTGCGACGTGGTGCCGCTCACCGCCCTCAATCGCGCGCTCGTCGGCCAGGGGCTGAAGGTGATGGCCCGGCGCGGCAATATCGGGCTGGCAGCTTTGGCGGACGTGGCCGGACTCAAGGAGACGCCCGGCACCTATCACGCCGGCTTCCTGCTCGGGCCGCGCATCAACGCCGGAGGCCGCATCGGCGCGGCCGACCTCGGCGTCCGCCTGCTGACGACCGCCGACCCGGCCGAGGCTGCGGCCCTGGCGAGCCGGCTCGATGCGCTCAACGTCGAGCGGCGCGCGCTCGAGCAGGCCGTGCTCGAGGCCGCCATTGCCCAGGTCGAAGCACAGCGGACGCCGGAGCGGGCGCTCGTATTCGCGAGCGGGGCGGGCTGGCATCCCGGCGTCATCGGCATCGTCGCCGGGCGCCTGAAGGAGCGCTATGGCCGTCCGGCCTGCGTGGTGGCGACGGCCGATGGCGTCGGCAAGGGCTCGGGACGCTCGGTCAACGGCCTCGATCTCGGCAGCGCCATCATCGCCGCGCGCCAGGCCGGGCTGCTGATCAACGGCGGCGGCCACGCCATGGCCGCCGGCTTTACCGTCGCGGCCGAGCGGGTGGCCGATCTCGCCGAGTTCCTGAACGAGCGGGTGGCAAGCGCGGCCGGCGGGCCGATCGTGCCCCTGCTGGAGATCGATGGCGCCATCGCCGGCGCGGCGGCGACGCCGGAGCTGGCGCAGATGGTCGGACGGCTGGCGCCCTTCGGCAGCGGCAATCCCGAGCCGCGCTTTGCCGTCACCGATCTGCGGGTCGTGCGCGGCGAGGTGGTCGGCGACGGACATGTGCGCCTGCTGCTGGCCGGCAACGGCGGGACGCGCCTGAAGGCGATCGCCTTCCGCAGCGCCGACGGACCGCTCGGTCAGGCGCTGCTGCGCGGCGGCGGCGCATCGCTCCATCTCGCCGGCAATCTGCGGCCGGACAATTGGCAGGACCGCGAAGGCGTGCAGTTGATCGTCGATGACGGTGCGCCGGCGCAGGCCTAGACGCGCTTACTCCCCGCCCCCGCAGCCACCGTGTCCATGACCGTGACCATGTCCATGACCGTGACCATGGTCATGGCCGTGACCATCGTCGCCACCCGAGCCGCCGCCATCATCGCCACCGGATCCGCCGTCACCGCCACCGTTGTCGCCGCCATCGTCCCCGCCGCCATCGCCCTCGCCGGAGCCTCCACCGCTGCCGCCTGAACCGCCGCCGGTATTGCCGCCGTCATGTTCGCCCGTGGTGCCCTTGTCGGCGATCTGGGGCGCCGGTCCGGCCGATGGCAGCACGTCGAGCGTGCAAAGCCCCTGATCGACGGCGAGCAGGAGCGCATCGTCCGGCAGTTTCTGGCAGTCGTCCGCGGTCATCGCGACCGCGGGCGCGCTCGTTGCCGGCAGCAGCAGGATCGCGCATCCGGCGGCAAGGCCGGCCGCCAAGGCCAGCCGCACCCATGTCTTCAGCCGGCGCCGCGTCGCCGTCTCTTCATACTCGCAACGCATGACTTCCTCGCTCCTTGCGCCCCTTTGCCGTTGACGGCCGAGGCGGCTTGTTGGTCGAACCCGCAGACCGTGGAGGAGGGCGCGCGCCGCATGAACGCCGATTGCGATCGGCATCCATGCGGCGCTGGTCTTCAGGTATCCACCTCACGCAGTCTTCATTTTTATTTGCGATATTTGTATTATATTCGACGATAACTGTCGATAAATTTGTATGGTTATTGAGATGTATTTATCCAGTACTGTTGGTTTATTTTAATGATTAATCGCAGGGAGCGGCTTCCCGGCGCAACGACGCGCTCGCAGACATAGTTCGCCCCTCGCGCGGCGGGGCCGGGAGGGGCGAACGGACGGGCAAGGCCAGCGCCGGCGGACGGGCCGCCCGCTAGCGCGCGGCGATTACGGCGATCTCGACCAGGTATGGGGTGCTGGCGAGCTTGGCCTCGACGGTGGCGCGCGCGGGCATATGGTCCTTGGCGACCCAGGCGTCCCAGGCCTCGTTCATCTCGTCGAAGGTTCGGATATCCGAGAGCCATACGTTGGCCATCAGCAGCTTCGACTTGTTGGTGCCGGCGGATTTCAGCAGCTTGTCGATCTCCTTGAGAATCTGCTGAGTCTGGCCCTTGACCGACGGCACGGTCCTCGGCGCCACCTGTCCCGCGACATAGACGGTGTCGCCATGGACGACCACTTGGCAGAAACGGCGACCCGGCGCCAGGCGTGTGATTTGACCCATTGTTGTCCCCCCTCTCGGGCATGTTTGAGAAAATTCCCGGCAACGGCCGCGGCGGCCGGACGGGTGCTTGCCTATCGCAAATCCTGCCCGACTTGGCAATGCGCGGCCGCCCGGGCGTCCGGCCGAATGGCCGTTGCTTTTCCGGCGGCCGGACGCTAGATCGAAGCCCCGGTCCCGCGGTCCCCATCGTCTAGCGGCCCAGGACATCACCCTTTCACGGTGAAGACACGGGTTCGATTCCCGTTGGGGACGCCATGCCATTGGAAGACGGAGCGCCGGCCTCGATCGGCCGTCAGCGATCCCTTGTCCGGGTCGGGGAGGGTCCAACAGCGAAACTCGCAATTCAACCCTAAGGCAAGTTGCGTAGCTCGCCGGGTTCGCCCGTCCGTCGATAGCCACCCAGTGCCGACAAAGGTCAGCTTCGCTGACGCTATTGCGCGGGAAGTGAAGAACAACCCCATGTAAGGGAAGTTAACGGCAGGTCGGGCTACGGCCCATCTGCACGCCGAAGCGTCGGCAGGCGCCTTCGCCAAGCTCGCTTCTGCGATTTCGACTGCACACGACTCCCCGTTCGGCTTCGCCTTCCCGCGGCAGCGGGCGCCGGTTCGCATGGCCTGATCCACGATGTCAAAGAACGCCTGCCCAACCAAATCCGGGCAACGCCACTATAGGAACGAACAGGAAACATGTCAATGCTTTTCTCCGTGGCGAACAAAGGGAACCGCCACTGAGATCGTCGCCCGCCGCCGCGACGGGCGGCAGGAGATCGCACTGCGCTTCAGCAGCCTCTGGGAAAGCGAGTCGCGAGCGGCATCCTTCGAGTATGTCAACTACGACCCCAGTTTTCTCCAACTCTTCGGAAGTCTCCAGGGATGGACGACGCATGCGGCATCGATCGAGTAAGTCTACTATGACCCCAATTTACCTCGTATCGACTCCCGCGCCGGCGATGCTTCGATCCCGATGGTCCGCTGGGCCGACTGCACCGCCGGCGAGAAGGCTGCCGGTCGAATTGACTCGACTTTCCCCGGATAAGGGCGCGTCGTGCTTGAGCAACCCTGTGTGCCCTTGTGGAATTGCGCCGCTTGTCGGGGTGATGCCGCGCGCGCTGGCGGTGCGCCATGTCAAGCTATCGCTACTACTTCCTGGATTCCGCCGACCATATCGCAGACTTCCACTTGATCGAGTGCGAGACCGACCGTCAGGCGCAGACCCGTGCGGACCGCCTGCTCGCCGCCTGCGGTTATCCCGGCATAGAGGTTTGGGACTGCGATCGCAGAGTGTATCGCGCGCGAAAGACGGAGGCGTTGCCCCTTTCAGAATGACTTGCGAGCTCCTGCCACTTCAGGGCTTGGTGAAGAACGGCGCCCACAACTCTCGCAGCTGCTGCTGAAGCGCCGCGATCTCATTGGACTTTCGCTGAATAGTATCAAGCAGCTTACTGTCGGGATCCTGGTCCTTCAGGTATCCGAGGGTCCGCATGGAGGTAGCTGTCAACTTTTCCAACTCTCTCGCGACCGCTTCGGCCTGTTCGAGGTATGCCTTGCGCTGTTCGAGTGCTTCTTTGCTAAACACGATCGTCTCTCATCGTCGGGGTCTCAGATTTGACACCCAACGCGCCCGCATGCGCACCTCCCAAATAGGGGGAGCCGTCGACCCGCGAGTCGAGTGCCCTATACGCCTGCTGCTGATTCCGGTCGGCGTATGCATTGCGCGGCGGCCTGCAGACCGGTCGCTTCAACGTGGAGTGCCCCACACGCTACGTCGGCCCAATCACGCTACCTAGCCCCGCGTCGCGCGCGGGGATTTCTTTGGGCCGATCGGGAAGGTTGCCGGGCCGTCGCGGCGGCCTGTTTGCGGCTGGTCGACAGATCGCCTGAATTCTCGCGCCCGCTTGCGCCGACGACTGCGAATTGACGTGACTTCGGCGCCGATCGGTGACCAAGCTGACCCGTCAGTCGGAAGCTCGGCCAACAATCCGAGCGCGCTGCTCGACGAGCGCGCGGCGGCAGCAATGCCGCAGGACACAGCGTCCGTGCCAACAAACTCCCTTCTGTGGTGACGACGGCGCCGCCAGCGTGCGCCGGCAGTTCCCGGCAATGGGAGAGCAGGATCATGAAGTTCGTCTGTCCGCACTGTGGAGCGAACGCCTTCCGACTGCTGGCCGGAGCCAACGGCCGGCCGGCGGCCGAATGCTTGAATTGCGGAAAGGCCTCGACGTTCGATCGATCGATGTCGTCAGAACCGCCCGCGGAGTTGCGAACACCGAAGCCGCCCGATGCGATGAAGTAGCGTAGTCGAGTAGCTGCGATGGCCCGCATACTCGTCTTTGACGAAAACGAACTGCGGAAGAGGCGACGCTTCCCTATTGGCAGCGGCGGCCAGGTTGCGCTCTCAGTGAATTTGCGCCGATCGATGGGCAAGGCAATCGTAAATCAGCGCCACGAGATTTGAGCCAAGGAAGGGCTTTTCGATGACCCTGGCGCCGCCAAGCGCGAGCGTCGCCCCGAGGTAGTCCAGGCCGATCTCGTCAATTGCAGTTTCTTCGGCCGGGCCGCTTGCCATCATGATGACCGGGACCGTGGGAGCGATGGCCTTGAGACTCCTGAGCGTGGCCAGGCCGTCCTTCTCCGGCATCGCGACGTCGCACAGCACGAGATCGAAAGACCCCTGGAGGAGCTGTGCGATTCCATCATCACCACTGGCGGCAAGGGCCACGTCATAGCGAGCTCGCGTCAACATGGTCTTGATCGTCGCGAGCACTAGCTCGTCATCGTCGATGATGAGAATCCTGGCTTTGGCGCTCATGCACCCCACCCACATGAATTGCCGCCCAGGCTGCGCAACCCGCACGGTACGCACACCCGGCCGGCGTTTCCGAGGGCCAGACATCCCCCCGGAAACTCAAAGGTGTGGCCGCACGATGGAGCGCGCTTGTAAGTCGGTCGTGTCGGCGGTGACACTAATTGCAACAGACTGTAACCGGCCGCGGCGCGGGCCGGTCAGCTGCCGGAGAACGACGACTGGCGGGACGCGGCGATCTGGCACTGGATCCTGGAAAAGGAGACGCTTCTCTTTTGCCAGTGAATGAATCCAATGAATAAAGGGAAGCGCCCCCTTTATTCACCCTCTGCAAGCAAACACTTGTTGATGGATATTGTTCCGGCGGTTGCGAAGAGGATGGGATCAGCGACATGCGTCCTTCGACAAGCTCAGGATGAGGTTCTTCCTTCGTGCCATGAAGACTTCCCCTCATCCTGAGCTTGTCGAAGGACGTGGCGGGTCATGCAGCTCAGCGTGGCGAACCGGCCATTGCCGGGACGGGGTGGGCGCGGCAGGGTGCGGCCGACGGTTGCCGAGCATCATTTTTTGGGAGAGCAGATCATGCGGGCCTGCCGCGCAATCCTCGCCGGTTCATGTCTGTGGCTGTTGGGCCCGGCGCCGGCCCTCGCCCAGGACGTCTTCGCGGGAACCTGGGTCGTGAGCGACGCCCAGCCCGCGCCCTGGGTGGACGGCTCGGCGCAGAACCAGCCCGATTTCGACGAGGCCATCGAGCATGGCAAGTTCACCTTCGAGAAGGACAGCGTCGCGGGGCCGCCGCCGTTCGATTGCAAGAAAGTGCAATATACGCTGAGCGAGGTCGGGCCGGACTATCTGTTCCAAGGCGGGCTCACCGATCCCGCGAAGCAGGCGGCCACCCTCGGCTTCACGAGCCAGAAGATCGTCAGCCTCAACATGGGCTGCGTCAGCAACGACGCCGACATCGAGATGGATTTCGACCTGGTCGACCACGATACGGCGGTGTTCGCCCTCAACAACGTGATCTACAAGATGGCGCGCGCGCCCGCACCGTAAACGGCCGCGGCTCATGCGATGGGATGGTGGCATGCGACCATGCGGCCGTCGCCGGTTGGGGCGAGCGGCGGCCGGATCTTTGCGCAGCGGTCCGAGGCGCGACTGCAGCGCGTTCGGAAGGCACAGCCGGTCGGCACCTCGAACGGACTCGGCAGCTCGCCGCTGATGGCATCGCGGGTGCCGCGCCGCGCCGGGTCCATCTCGGGCGCCGCCGCGAGCAATGCGGCCGTGTAGGGGTGAGCCGGTCGCGCGAACAGCTGTTCGGTTTCGCCGATCTCGACGATGGAGCCGAGATACATGACGGCGACGCGGTGCGACAGATGTCTGACCACCCGCAGGTCGTGAGCGATGAAGAGGATCGTCAGATGCAGCCGGCTCTGTAGATCCAGCAGCAGGTTGATGATCTGCGCCTGCACGGAGACGTCGAGCGCCGAGACGATTTCGTCGGCGATGAGCAGGTCAGGCTCGACCGCGAGCGCGCGGGCGATGCCGATGCGCTGGCGCTGCCCGCCGCTGAATTCGCGCGGATAGCGCTCGGCCGCCGCCGCCGGCAGGCCGACCAGCTCCAGCAGCTCGGCCACGCGCGCCATGGTCTGGGCGGGCGGGCGCAGAGCGTGGAAGCGGATGGCCTCCGCCAGGGCCTGGCCCACGGTCATCCGCGGATTGAGCGAGCTGTAGGGGTCCTGGAACGCCATCTGGACGCGGCGGTGATAGCGACGGCGGTCGGTGCCCTGCAACGCCAGAACATCCTGCCCGTCGAAGCGGATGCGGCCGTCGCCGGGTTCGTGGAGCCGCACCAGGCAGCGCGCCAAGGTCGACTTGCCGCAGCCGGACTCGCCGACGACACCGAGCGTCTCGCCGCGACGGACCTCGAAGCTCACCTTCTCGAGCGCTCGCAGGACGGTGCGGGAGCGCTGCTGCGCAAAGTCGAGGAAGCCGCGCCGCGCCGCGAAGAATTTGCTCAGCCCGGTCACCTCGAGAAGCGGGCGCTCGGATGCGAGTGTCATGGGCGCGCGGCCTCCGTCGCCAGCCGCTGATGGTGCAGGCAGGCCGACAGGTGCTCGCGCCCGACCTCGATCAGCGGCGGCGGCGCGATGCGGCAGCTCTCCGTCGCGTAACCGCAGCGCGGCGCGAAGCCGCAGCCGGGCGGCCGATCGCTGGGGGCGGGCGGGGCGCCGGCGATCGGGCGCAGCGGCCGGCGGGCATGGCCGGCGAGCGGAAGGGAATCGAGCAGGCCGCGGGTATAGGCATGGCGCGGCTCGCGCAGCAGCATCGCCACCGGCGCCTGCTCGACGACCCGCCCGGCATACATGACGGCGACGCGGTCGCAGGTCTGCGCGATCACGCCGAGATCGTGGGTCACCAGCACGACGCTCATGCCGAGTTCCGCCTTCAATCGCAGGATGAGCTTCAGGATCTGGTCCTGGATGGTGACGTCGAGGGCGGTGGTCGGCTCGTCCGCCAGCAGCAGCTTGGGCTCGGGCGCCAGCGCGATCGCAATCATGGCGCGCTGGCGCATGCCGCCGGAGAACTGGTGGGGATAGTCGTCGACCCGCGCGCGCGCCGCGGGAATGCCGACACGGTCGAGCAGCTCGATCGCGCGTTTGCGGATGGCCGGCCCGTCGAGCCCGCTATGGGCGCGCAGGCTCTCGCGAATCTGCTCGCCGACGGTGAGCACGGGATTGAGCGCGGTCATCGGCTCCTGAAAGATCACGGCGATCTCGCGGCCGCGGATCGCATTCAACTGGCTCTCCGGCAGCTCCAGCAGATTCACGCCGCGCCATCGCACCTCGCCG
>JBGPEQ010000115.1:0-9260 GCA_041482855.1 Dongiaceae bacterium
ATCTGCTCGCCGACGGTGAGCACGGGATTGAGCGCGGTCATCGGCTCCTGAAAGATCACGGCGATCTCGCGGCCGCGGATCGCATTCAACTGGCTCTCCGGCAGCTCCAGCAGATTCACGCCGCGCCATCGCACCTCGCCGGCGACCTGCAGCGGCGGCCGCAGAAGACGCACGATCGAGCGCAGCGTCAGACTCTTTCCCGAGCCCGACTCGCCGACGAGCCCGAGCACCTCGCCGGCGCCGACCTGCAGGCTGACGCCGTCGACGAGCATCCAGTGGCCGCTGCCCGCTTCAATCGAGACCCTGAGGTCTAAAACACTCAGGAGCGGCGCGGCCGCGGCCATCGTCAACGCCCGCGCCGCAGCCGGTCGGCGACGCCGTCGCCGAGCAGGCTGAGGCCGAGGCCCGTGAGCACGATGGCGATGCCCGGAAAGAACGCGATCCACCAGCCCGTATTGAGGAATTGCTTGCCGTCGGCGACCAGGACGCCCCATTCGGCCGTCGGGGGCTGGGCGCCGAGGCCGAGATAGCCGAGGCTTGAGCCCAGCAGGATGCCGAGCGCCATGTCGGTCATCCAGTACACGATGATCGAGCCGATGCAGTTGGGCAGCAGATGGCGGAAGATGATGCGCAGTTCGCCATAGCCGAGCACGCGGCCGGCGGCGGCGTAGTCGGCCTGCTTCTGCGTCATCACCTCGGCCCGCATCAGCCGGGCATAGAACACCCAGCCGACAGCGCTCACCGCGATGAACATGTTGAGGAGGCCCGGCCCGAGCACGGAGACGATGGCGATGACGATGACCAGGAACGGAAAGGTGACGACGAGATCGACGATGCGGCCGAACAGCGTGTCGAGCCAGCCGCCGTAGTAGCCGACGAAGGCGCCGACGATCGTGCCGAAGACGACGGGAAAGCTGGTCGTGAATATCGCGATCGCCAGGTCGACGTTCGCCGCCCAGATGACGCGCGAAAGGATGTCGCGGCCGTATTGGTCGGTGCCGAAGGGATGGGCAAGGCTGGGCGGATGCAGGATCGCCGACATGTCGAAGGTGAGGGGATCGTAGGGCGCGATCCAGCCGGGCGCCGCGGAGGCGACGAGGAAGAGCCCAGTCAGAACAATGCCGATGACGAGGGATCCGGGCAGGCGCAGTCCAAGACGGCGAACGTTCATCGTCTCTGCTCTCGCGCTCATGCCCCGACCCTCGGATCGAGTGCGGCCTGCACGAGGTCGGTCACGAGAAAGACGAGGGAGACGACGATCGCGAACGCCAGCGTCAAACCCTGGATGACCGGATAGTCGCGGCCGTAGATGGAATCGATCATCAGGCGACCGGCCCCGGGCACCGCAAAGACGGTCTCGGTGATCACGGCGCCACCGATGAGCGTGCCGATATTGAGACCGAGCAGGGTCACCGTTGGAATGACTGCGTTGCGCAGCACATGCTTGCCGAGCACGACTCTGGCTTTGAGGCCCTTGGCGCGGGCGAAGTCGACATACTCGGCCTCCAGCACCTCGACGATGCTGTTGCGAAGGTTGCGCATGAGCACGGCGGACAGGCTGAGGGCGAGGGTTAGGGCCGGCAGGAACAGGTGATAGAGCTTGTCGCCGAAGGTCTCGCCATAGCCGCCCACGGGAAACCATCGCAAATGGGCGGCAAACAGCGTCAGCAGGAGGATGCCGAGGTAGAACACCGGCGTCGAGAGCCCGACCTGGAAGGCGGACCGAATGGCGCCGTCGACTCCGCTGTCATGGCGAAGGGCGGCGATGAAGGCGAGCGGCACGGCCATGAACACCGCCAGCAGGGCTGCAAAGGCGGTCAGGAATAGCGTGGCCGGCAGGCGATGGGCGATGAGGCCGAGCACCGACGTCCTGTTGACGATGGAGTCGCCGAGTTCCCCCTGAAAGAACTGTTCGACGAATATTCCGAACTGGACGACGATGGGTCGATCGAGGCCGAGCTGGGCGTTGATGCGCGCCACGTCCGCGTCGGTCGCGCGGTCGCCGATCATCGTGCTCGTGGGGTCGCCGGGCAACAGGCGCACGAGCACGAACACCACCACCATGATCAGGAAAAAGGTGGGGACGATTTGCAGCAGCCTGAGGACGACGTACCTGAGACTGATCGGCATCGCCAACGGTCGTCGCGGACAAAAGAAAAGGGCGCGGCGTTAAGGCTAGCGAACGCCGCGCCCGGGTTCAATCCGGCGCTGGATCGGAGCGGCTACTTCTCCACGGAGGCGCCGACGAAGATGTTGTTGCCGAGCGGGATCTGCACGAAGCCCTTCACCGCCTTGCGGAACGCCACCGGATAGGGCGACTCGTAGAGTGGAATGATCGGCGGCGCCGCCATGTAGATGTCCTGGATCTCCTTGTACTGCGCCGCCCGCTTTCCCGCATCCATCTCCTTCAGGCTGGCGTCGAAGAGGTCGCTGACCTTCTTGTCCTGCCAGCCCGTATGCATCGATTCGATGTTCTTGAAGTCCGCGAAGTAGGAGACGATTTCGTTGGGATCGGCGATGTCGTCGGTCCAGAGCGAAACCCGCATCTGGAAATCGCCGCCGCGATAGCGCGCGGTGCGCGTGGCGTTGTCGACCTGCTCGATCTTCAGGCGGATGCCGACCTGCGACCACATCTGCTGCACCGTCGACAGGATGGCCGTATCGTCGGCGCTGCCGGCGAGTGCCAGGCTGGTGACGTCCAGCCCGTCGCCATAGCCGGCGTCGGCCAGCAGCGCCTTCGCCTTGGCCTGGTCATAGGGAAAGGCCGGGCCGCTGCCGGAAACGTAAGGTGTCGACGACGACATGAACGAGATCATCGGCTTGGCCACGTCGAAGGTGACGAGCTTGATGAGCGCGTCCTTGTCGATGGCGTAATTCATCGCCTGCCGCACGCGCGGATCGGCCATCGGATTCTTCGAGCCGTCCTTGAGCGTCGGGCGGACGTTGAGGGTGAGGAAGTTCACCTTCGTCGAGGGCCACAGCTGCATGTCGAGATTGGGGTCGGCCTTCAGCTCGGCGACGCGGGCATAGGGAATGAACTCGGAGCCGTCGACCTCGCCGGCCTGCAGCTTGAGGATGCGGGTGGCGTCGTCGGGAATGGTGACGAACTCCATCGCGTCGAGATAGGGCAGCTGCTTGCCCTCGGCATCCTTGCGCCAATAGTTTTCGTTGCGCGTCAGCTTCATGGAGACGTTGCGTTCCCAGCTGACGAACTTGAAGGGGCCGGTGCCCAGCGGATGCTCGGCGAAGGCCTTCGCCTTCTCCTCGTCGGTGGCGCCGGGCGATGCCTCGTAGGCCTTCTGCGGCAGGATCGCCGTGTTGAAGGTGGCGAGCGCCTTGATCAGCACGGGGTCGGGCTGCTTCAGCTTGATCGTGATGGTGTCGGGCGCGCTCACGGCGACGGTGTCGACCGAGGCCAGAAGGAAGTTCCAGATGCCGTTCTTCGGATTGGCGGCGCGTTCGAGCGACCATTTGACGTCGTCGGCGGTCAGCGCCGTGCCGTCCGCGAATTTGACGCCCTGCCGCAGCGTGATCGTGTAGGTCAGGCCGTCATCCGCCGCCTGCCACGCGGTGGCCAGGCCGGGTTGCACGTCCTTGCCGTCATCGGTCGGCAGGAACAGGGTGTCGTAGAGGTTGGTCAGGATCCAGATGTCGACGTTGGCGTCGTTGTAGACGGGATCGAGCAACAGCGAATCGGCGTAGCGGGCAAACACGAGCTTGCCCCCTGGCGTCGCCGCTGCGGCCGGAAGCGCCACGGCCAGGGCGATCGCGATGCTGAACAGCGCTCCAATCAGCTTTTTCATGTTTGGCTCCCAGTGTCTCCGGTGCTTCGCGCAGAGGTCTTGTGTTATAATTGAGTGTAACACTAGGGTCTTGCCATCGGCCTGTCAATCGGCAGAAAAAAGCCGCATTTCGGCGCGAGGACGGCGGACCGGGTGCAACGCCGATGGCCGTTTGTTGCCGGTCGGCCGGCGACGTGTTATGACACACTAGAACATCGGGATCTCTCGGTTGGATGGTCATGGAGTTTGCGGTCGATCATTCTCTGCCCGTGGCCCTCGGCGTGCAGCTGCGCGGCCTCATCGAGTATGGGGTGGCGTGCGGCCAGCTGATGCCGGGGGACCGTCTGCCCTCCGTGCGAGACATGGCGACCCAGCTCGGCATCGCCCCGATGACCGTGAGCAACGTCTATGCGGGACTCCAGGAGGCCGGCCTCATCGAGGCGCATCGCGGCCAGGGCACGTTCGTCAGCCGCGCCGCCGCCGGCTTCGCCCGTCCGCAGCTTGCGGCCCTGCAGCGCCGGGTCGACGACCTGATCGGCGCGGCCGCGGCGGAAGGCATCGAGGCGGCCGAGTTGGCCCGTCTGTTCAACGCTCGCCTGCATCGCTCCCACGCGGCGGGCCGGGCGCTGCGGATCGTGTTCGTGGGCGTCTTCACCGAGGCCACGCGCGCCTATGTGGCGGAGATCCAGCGCCGCTTGCCGCGCGGCGACACCCTTACGGGCATCACGCTCGATGAATTCACCCGCAGCGACGTCGCCCGTCAGCGCGCGCTCAGCGCGGACCTGATCGTGACGTTTCCGAACCGCAAGGCGGAGGTCGTCGACCTCATGGGTTCGGACCGGCGGGTCGTGACGATCCGCTTCATTCCTGCCGACCAGACGCGGACGGCGCTCGCGACCATCGATCCGCGCGCGCGCCTCGCCGTCATCTCGACCTTTCCAGAATTCCTGCCGATCATGAAGGCGGGCGTGCAGCAGTTTGCGCCCCATGTCCGCCGGCTCGAAGCCACGGTGCTGCAAAGCCCCGACCTCAAGGAGGTGCTGCGCCGTGTCGATGCCGTGGTCTATGCCAGCGGCTCCGAGCGGATCCGCCGGATGATCAAGCCGGGCGTGCAGGCGTTCGAGTATCGACACGCCCCCGATCCGCACGAGATCGACGAGGTGCTGCTGCCGACGCTGGAGGAGCTGCGCGCCGATACGCTATCGAGAAGAGCTTCGGCGGTGGGGTGAACAGGGCTACCGCATGTGCATATTTCGGAACTGCATGACCGCCCTGCGTCCTTCGACAAGCTCAGGATGAGGGAGAATGTTGATGGCACAAAGAAGAACCCTGATCCGGAGCGTGTCGACGGGCGCACCTCGTCGGCCCAAGTCTCCGGAAACGGCAGACACGGCTCGCGAACTTCTGTGCATACGGTAGACGAACAGGGAGAGTGGGAATGAGAATCCATGACGCCAACTGGATGCAGGTCGAGACCTATCTGAAGCGCGACGACCGCGCGGTGCTGCCGATCGGCAGCACGGAACAGCATGCGGGCCTCAGCCTGATGGTCGACAGCATCCTGGCCGAGCGCGTGTCGGCGGAGGCCGCGGAGCCTTTGGGCGTGCCGGTGTTTCCGCCGCTGAGCTACGGCATCACGCCCTACTTCATGGGCTTTCCCGGCACGGTCAGCCTGCGCGTGGAGACGCTCATCCACGTCGTGCGGGATGTGCTGGATTCCCTATACGCCCACGGCTTCCGCCGCTTCGCCCTGGTCAACGGCCATGGCGGCAACCAGCCGGTGCAGTCCTACGCGGTCGAATGGGTGGCCGCGCACACGGACGCCCGCGTGAAGTTCCACAACTGGTGGAACGCGCCGAAGACCTGGGCGGTGGTGAAGGCGATCGATCCCGTGGCCTCGCATGCCTCCTGGATGGAGAATTTCCCCTGGACGCGCATCGCGGGATTCCCGCAACCGACCCAGCAGAAGCCGATGGTCGACCTCGAGCGCATGCGCCTGATGAATCCGAAGGAAGTGCGCGCCCATATCGGCGACGGCAATTTCGGCGGCCACTACGAGCGGTCGGACGAGGACATGCTGCGGATCTGGAACGTCGCCGTGGAAGAGACGCGCACGCTCATCGACGGCGGCTGGTGATGGCGGCGTCGCCGAAGCTCGCGGTCTGGGGCGCCGGCGCCATCGGCGGCACCGTGGGCGCCCATCTCGTGCGCGCCGGCCATGACGTTCTCTTCATCGATCGCGCCGCCGATCACGTCGAAGCGATCAGGCGGGATGGCCTCGCCATCACTGGCCCTATCGTCGAGTTCCGCGTGAAGGCGCAGGCCGTGACGCCGGCCGAGCTGCAGGGACCGCTCGAGAAGGTGCTGCTGTGCGTGAAGGCGCAGGACACGCGGGCGGCGGCCGAGCAGATCAGGCCCCATCTGGCCGCCGACGGCTATGTGGTATCGCTGCAGAACGGGCTCAATGAGCTGGCGATCGCCCAGACCGTCGGCGTCGCCAGGACGATCGGCGCCTTCATCAATTTCGGCGCCGATTACATGGAGCCGGGCGTGGTGCATTACGGCGGCCGCGGCACGGTCGTGGTCGGCGAGATCGATGGCGCCATCAAGCCGCGCACCGAAGAGCTGCACGCGCTGCTGCTGCAATTCGACGATCGCGCCAAGCTGACGACCAATGTCTGGGGCTATCTCTGGAGCAAGCTCGCCTACGGCGCCCTGCTGTTCGCGACCGCCCTCACCAACGAGTCGATCGCCAATTGTTTCGCGGCGTCGCGCTACCGCTCGATCTTCATCGCGCTGGCCCGCGAAGTCGCCGCCGTCGCCCTGGCCGACGGCGTGAAGCTGGAGCCGTTCGACGGCTTCGATCCGCGCGCCTTCATGGCCGGAGCATCACTTGCCCAGGCCATGCGCTCCATCGACGACCTCGTCGCCTTCAACCGCCGTTCGGCCAAGACCCACAGCGGCATCTGGCGCGACCTCGCCGTGCGCAAGCGACGCACCGAGGGCGATGCCCAGCTCGGCCAGATCGTCCGCGTCGCCGCCGAACGCGGCGTCGGCGCACCGATCACGACCCGGTTGCTGACACTCATCAAATCCATCGAGGACGGACAGGCGGCCCAGAGCACGGCCCTGCTGGACGCGCTCAACGAAATCCTGCCGTCCGCCGCCGCTTCATGAATCTCCGCTTCGACGGCCGCATGGTCATCGTCACCGGGGCCGCCCACGGCTTCGGCCGCGCCATCGCCCAGGCCTTCGCGGCACGCGGCGCCCAGGTCTGGGGCTGCGACCTGCTCGCCGACGAGCTCGAGGAAACGCGGCGGCTCTGCGGCGAGACCTGTGCGACGCGCGGCGTCGATGTCAGCGACTCCGAGCAGGCGAAAGCCTTCGTCGCCGAAGCCGAGCGCGCAGCGGGCCAGGTGCATGTCCTCGTCAACAACGCCGGCGGCGTCCTCGGCCAGGTCGGCCGGCCCCTTGAAACGATCGCACCGCCGGACTGGAACGCCATCTTCGCCGTCAACGTGAGCGGTGCGTTCTATTTCTCTCAGGCCGTGGCTCCCGCCATGAAACGCGCGCGCCAGGGGCGAATCGTCAACATCTCCTCGCGTGCCGGCCTCGAGATCAGCCTCACGGGCATCCAGGCCTATGCCGCGGCCAAGGCGGCGCAGATCGGCCTGACGCGCCAGCTCGCCCACGAGCTCGGACCCTGGGGCATCACGGTCAACAACGTGTCGCCTGGTTTCGTGCGATCAAATCCGACCACCGAACGACAATGGCAGTCCTATGGCGAGGAAGGGCAGAAGCGTCTCGTCGACTCGATCGCGCTCAAGCGCCTGGGCGCGCCCGAGGACATCGCGCACGCCGTGCTGTTCTTCGCGTCCGACTACGCCGGCTGGATCACCGGCCAGGTGCTGAGCGTGGATGGAGGCAAGTAGACCAGCATGACCCCGCTAGCCTATCTCGACTCCCATCAGGAAGAAATTCTGCGCCGTCTGATCGCCTTCGCCAGCATTCCGTCCGTCAGCACCGATCCCGCCTATAAGGAGGGCGTGACGCGGGCGTCACGCTGGGTCGCCGACCAGCTGTCATCGGCCGGCATGCAGAACGTGTGCATCAACCCCACCCTCGGCCATCCCATCGTCACCGCGAATTGGCTGGGCGCGCCGGGCAAGCCGACGATCCTCGTCTACGGCCACTACGACGTGCAGCCGCCGGACCCGTTGGACAAATGGAAGAGTCCGCCCTTCGAGCCGACGGTGCGCGACGGCCGCCTCTATGCCCGCGGCGTCTCCGACGACAAGGGCCCCATGCTGATCCCGATTGCCGTCGCCGAAGCCTTCATGCGCACCGAGGGCAAGCTGCCGGTCAATGTCCGCTTCATCATCGAGGGCGAGGAGGAGCGCGGCAGCGTCAATCTCGGGCCGTTCGTGAAGGCGCACGCCGCCGAGCTGGCGGCCGATTTCCTGCTCTCGGCCGACGGCGCCATGTGGCGGCCCGACGAACCCTCGATCACCGTCGCCAGCCGCGGCATCGCCGCCCTCGAATTCACGGTACGCGGCGCCGGCAAGGATCTTCACTCCGGCCGCCACGGCGGCGCCGTCGCCAATCCCGCGCAGGCGCTGGCCACGCTTGTGGCCTCGCTCCATGACGCGAACGGACGCGTGGCCGTCGCCGGCTTCTATGATCGCGTCGGCGAGCCGCCGATCGCGGTTCGCAAGACCGTCCACGCCATGCCATTCGACAACGCCCGCTATCTCCAGAGTATCGGCGCGCCCGGCGAAGCCGGGGAAGGCGGCTGGACGCTGCTCGAACGCATGTGGCTGCGCCCGACCCTGGAGATCAACGGCGTGTGGGGCGGCTATCAGGGACCGGGCACCAAAACAGTGATCCCCTGCGAAGCGCACGCCAAGATCACCTGCCGGCTGGTTCCCGATCAGCGGCCCGACGAGATCGTCGCGCAGATCGCCGAGCATCTGCAGGCCAACTGCCCGCGCGGTGTCACCCTCGACGTGCGGCCCGGCGATCACGGTTCGCAGGCCTACGAGATTCCCGGCGATCATCCCGGCCTTGCGCTTGCCGAACAGGTCCTCGAGGAAGTCTATGACCAGAAGGCGCTACGCGTGCGCATGGGTGCCACGATCCCCATCGGCCTCATCTTCCGCCAGATCGGCGCCGAGACCGTCTTCTTCTCCTTCTCGACCGCCGACGAGGACTACCACGCCCCCAACGAGTTCTTCCGCCTCCAGCGCCTCAAGGACGGTTTGCGCGCCTGGGCCCGCTACTGGCAGGAGCTGGGCCGCCTCGATGCAGGTGCGTTTCGCGTAAGTAAGTGAGATAGACCGAGCCACAGACCCTCACCCTGGCCCTCTCCCGCTTCGCGGTAGAGGGGACTCCATAGAGGCGCACAGACTCGATAGCCCCCTCTACCGCGAAGCGGGAGAGGGTGGGGGTGCGTACTCCGTCCCTCATTTCGTCGCCGCC
>JBGPEQ010000116.1:0-9223 GCA_041482855.1 Dongiaceae bacterium
CCCGCCGCCGACCACGAGAACGTTCTTCGGCGTTGCCGCCGGCGCGAAGCGGTCGCCGCCCCATTGGAACTCGCGGCCGACCGACGGATTGACCAGGCAGCTGATCCAATAATCGCGCGCGCGGCGGCCCCAGCACATCTGGTTGCACGAGATGCACGGGCGGATGTCCTCGGCACGGCCGGCGCGCGCCTTGTTGGCCATGTGGGGATCGGCGATCTGGCCGCGCACGATCGAGACCATGTCGGCCTGGCCGGAGGCGATGACGTAGTCGGCATTCTCGGGCGTGCGGATGTGGCTCTCGGCCTGCACCCGGGCATGCTTCACGACACGCTTCACCGCTTCCGCATAGGGCGCCCCCAGCTTCTCCGCGTAGAGGAAGGTCGGGATGATCTGGGTGAAGTCGAAATAGCTGCCGGTGCCGATGGTGACGTAGTCGTAGAGCCCGCGGGCGTCGTGCCAGGCGGCGATCTCCTGCTGCATCTCCAGCGACAGCACGTCGGCGCGCGTGTGATCGACGCTGACTGCGACACCGACGATGAAGTCCGGCCCCGTCTCGCGCCGGATTCCCTCGAGCACCGCGGCCGAGAACGCCATGCGCTTCTCGAAGCTGCCGCCGAAGCGGTCGTCGCGGCGGTTGGAATAGGGCGACCAGAACTGCTCGATGAGGGCATTATAGGCCGCCATCAGCTCGCAGCCATCGAAGCCCGCCTCCTTCGCCCGCCGCGCCGCCTGCACGTGGGCCGCGATGATCTCCTCGATCTCGCCTTCTGTCATGGCGTGGCTGCCGTCGGTGTCGTGCATGGAGGGCAGGCCCGAGGGCGACCAGTTGGCCTCGAAGCCGTTGTCCCAATCCCCATGGGCGCCCAGGTGATACATCTGCTGGATGATGACCGTGCCATGCTCATGCACGGCATCGGCGATGCGGCGGAAGTACGGAATCACCGAATCGTCCTCGCAGCGGAAGTTGCCGCGCGTGAGCACGCTCGAATGATGCACGGGCACGGGCTCGACCACGATCATCGCTGCGCCGCCGATGGCGCGCTCGCGGTAGTAGCCGAGGTGGCGATCCACGGGATAGCCGTCGACGCTCATGTTGGCCGTGTGGGCGCCGAAGTTGAGCCGGTGCTTGAGCGTCGTCGAATTGAGCTTCAGGGGCGAGAAGAGATGCGGGAAGGGTTGGGTCATCGCGGCGGTTGCTCGACATTTATGGTCGTGGCTGGAAAACTTGTGGGAATCCTAGCCGAAAACTCCGGCCGTACACACGGCGGCGGTTCCTGCTATGATCGATCCGCCAATGCAACATGCCCGGCCGAGGCGATGGCGGTTCCGCTGTGCTCTGGCCAGGTGCGACGATAGACAAAAATACTAGCCAGGGAGGCTATGATGCTGAGCCTATCAAGACGCGTAACACTGTTCCTCGGGGCCGGTGCTGTGGCCGTGGCCTTGTCCCTTTCCGGACAGGCCCGGGCCGGCAGCGTCCCCGAATCGACCGATCCCATCAAGCTCGCCATCAACGAATGGACCGGTCAGCACATCACGACGTATATCGCCGGCGAGATCCTCAAGCGCATGGGCTACAACGTCGAGTACGTCACGGCCGGCTCCTATCCGCAGGCCACGGCCATCGCCGACGGCTCGCTCGCGGCGACGCTGGAGGTGTGGGACAACAATATGGGCGAGATCTTCCCGAAGGAACTCGCCGCCGGCCATATCGAGTCGATCGGCGACGCCGGCCTCGATCCGGTCGAGGGCTGGCTCTATCCCGACTATGTCGAATCGCTCTGCCCGGGCCTGCCGAACTGGGAGGCCCTGAAGAAATGCGCCGACGTCTTCGCGACCACGGATACCTCGCCTGACGGCCGCTTCCTGGACTACCCGGCCGACTGGGGCGATCGTGGCGCCCGCATGATCAAGGCGCTCGGCCTGCCGTTCCAGGCGGTGCCGTCCGGCGGCGAGGGCAATCTGGTGGCCGAGTACAGGGCTGCGATCGCCAAGAAGGAGCCTATCATCCTGATGTTCTGGGCGCCGCACGCGATGTTCGCGGACGTCCAGGGCAAATGGGTGCAGTTCCCGAAGTTCGAGCAGGCCTGCTACGACGATCCGAAGTGGGGCCTCAATCCCAACGAGACCCATGACTGCGGGCTGGCGGCGCCGCGCACCCAGAAGTTCGGCTGGCCCGGCATGAAGGACAAATGGCCGGCGGCCTACCGCTTCCTGAAGAACTACAAGATCAGCAATGACACGCAGATCCCGATGATGAAGGCGGTCGACGTCGACGGCAAGAAGCTCGAAGACGTCGTGAAGGCCTGGGTCGACCAGAACGAAGCGGTCTGGAAGCCCTGGGTCGACGCCGCGATGATGTGACGGCTTAGACGAGCGACCATGGCGGGGCCGGCAGCGCTGCCGGCCCCGGCGTGACCTTGTCGTCTCCGGCCGACGATCCGCGCCGCGGACGGGATCGAGCGATGACGCTAGCGAAGGCCGCACAGGACCATGCCGGCAGCAGCCGCGTGGCCACGCTCGACCGCGACCTGCTGCCGTGGCTGGCCGTCCTGGTGGCCAGTGCGGTCGCCTTCGTTCTGCTCGGCGAATTGCCCTGGCTGAAGGCGCTGCCGGCCGACCTGTTGCCGCCGATCTCCGACTGGATCAACGTCGCGATGGCCGCCTTCGTGGACAGCTTCAAATGGCTGTTCCGGGCGGTCAATTGGCTGCTCGATTGGCCGATGTGGGGGCTGCAGGGCCTGCTGCATTGGCTGCCCTGGCCGGCGACGATCTGCCTGGTCGCAATGGTGGCGTATGCCGCCGCCGGCGCCGGCCTGGCGGCATTCTCGACCGTTGCTCTCCTCTACATGGTGGTGATCGGCTACTGGGACGAATCCATGACCACCTTGTCGCTGGTCGGCGTCTCCGTGCCGCTCTCGCTGCTGCTGGGATCAGCGATCGGGATTCTCGGTATCAAAAGTCGCCGGGCCGCCCGAATCATCCTGCCGGTGCTCGACCTCATGCAGACCGTGCCGACATTCGCCTACCTGATCCCGATTCTGCTGTTGTTCGGATTCGGCCAGGTCGTCGGCCTCATCGCCAGCACGATCTATGCGGCGCCCTGCATGACCCGCAATGTCATGCTCGGACTGCGGCGCGTGCCGACCGACGTGCTGGAGGCCGGCCAGATCATGGGCTGCACGCAGCGCCAGCTGCTGTGGCGCGTGCAGATTCCCACCGCCATGCCGACGCTCATGGTGGGCGTCAACCAGACCATCATGGCGGCGCTCAGCATGGTCATCATCGCCGCCGTCATCGGCGGCTTCGACGATATCGGGTGGGAACTCTTGAGCACCTTGCGCAAGGCGCAGTTCGGCCAGAGCCTGCTCGCTGGCCTGGTGATCGCACTGATCGCCATGGTGCTCGACCGCATCAGCAGCGGCTTCGCGAAACAGCAATTCCTGTACCGACCGCGGCAAGGCTCCTTATGGCAACGCTATCGCAGGCAGTGGATCGCGCTCGGCCTGGTCGCAGCGTGGGTCTTGCTGGCTCAGCTGCTCCCGGCTGTGCGCAGCTATCCCGAAGAGTGGGTGCTGCACCCCGCCGGTGCGCTCAACGGTGCGATCAATTCCATCTTGGAGACTTTCGGGGGGTTCTTGGGCTGGATAAGGGACCAGTTCCTGCTGTTCCTGCTCCTTCCCCTGCGCAATGGAATTGCGGCCGTCGCAACGCCGAAATTGTGGGGCTTTACGCTGACCCCGTCGCTCATAGCGCTCTATTGCGCGCTCGTTCTCGGCATCGCCTTCGCAGCCACGCGGTATGCCGGCTGGCGGCTCGGCCTCGTCATCGTCCTGCTCAGCGCGTTCTATTTCTTCGGCGCCGTGAACATTCTTTGGCTGGTGGCCGTGCTCGCGCTTGCGCTGTTCGCCTACCAGGTCGCCGGATGGCGGATGGCGCTCTTTGCATTGTCCGCGATATTCTTCATTGTCCTGGCCGGCGTCTGGCGCGAGGCAATGCTTTCCTTCTATCTCTGCGCCGTCTCCGTGTTCATCTCGGCCGGCATCGGCGTCGCGCTCGGCATCTGGTCGGCGCTCAATGACCGCGTCTCGGCGTTCCTGCGGCCGATCAACGACACGCTGCAGACCATGCCGCAGTTCGTGTTCCTGATTCCCGTCGTGATGTTCTTCAGGGTCGGCGAATTCCCGGCCCTGCTGGCCATCGTGTCCTACGCCATCGTGCCCTCGATCCGCTACACCGAGCACGGCATCCGGCAGGTCCGCGGCGACCTGGTGGAGGCCGCGCGCGCCATGGGCTGCACGCGGCGGCAGATTCTCCGGCGCGTCCAACTGCCGATGGCCATGCCGGAGATCATGCTCGGCATCAACCAGACCATTCTCTTCGGAATCGCCATGCTCGTGGTGGCGGCGCTGGTCGGCACGCGCGAGCTGGGCCAGCTCGTCTACAGCGCGCTCACGAACGCCGATGCCGGCAAGGGCGCGGTCGCCGGCCTCAGCATGGCGCTCATCGCCATGGTCGCCGACCGCATCGCGCAGGCCTGGGCCGCGCGCCGCAAGGAGGCACTCGGGCTGGCGTAACGCGGGCGCAACCCGATTACCACCCGGTAAGTCACGCACCAAAAGGACACGTCTTGCGCGCGAGCCGCACCGCTCGTAACTGTGCACTTACGCAGTTCCACCCACGATCGAGAGGAGACGATCATGAAGCTTTATTTCAGCCCCGGCGCCTGTTCGCTGGCGCCGCACATCGGCTTGCGCGAGGCCGGCCTGAAATTCGACCTCGAGCAGGTCGACCTCGGCACGAAGAAGACGAAGAGCGGCGCCGACTACACGAAAGTCAACGCCAAGGGCTATGTGCCGGCGCTCCAGCTCGACAACGGCGACGTGCTGACGGAAGCGCCGGTCATCCTGCAGTATATCGGCGACCAGAAGCCCGACAGCGGCCTCGTGCCAAAAGCCGGCACGATGGAGCGCTATCGCACGCAGGAGTGGCTCAACTTCGTTACCTCCGAGCTGCACAAGGGGTTCGGCGCCCTGTTCAACCCGAAAACGCCCGAAGATTACAAGCCCGTGGCAATCGAGCGCCTCGGCCTGCGGCTCGACTACGTTGCCAAGCAGCTCGACGGCAAGCCCTATCTGACGGGCGACAAATTCACCGCGCCGGACGCCTATCTATTCACCGTGCTGAGTTGGGCGCCCTACCTCAAGATCAGCCTCGACAAGTGGCCGACCCTCGGGACCTACCTCGGCCGCGTCGGCGCCCGCCCGCAGGTGCAGGCGGCGCTGAAGGCGGAAGGCCTGATCAAGTAATTGGCAATGGGGATGGAGGGGCGGGCCTAAAAACCCGCCCCTACAGGAAATCTCGCATCATCGCCACTAGCGGCTTGTCGGCCGGCGGCATCGGATAGTCGGCCAGCTGCGCGGGCCTCACCCACTTCACCGCCTGGCCCTCCTGCGGCGTCACGGTGCCGTCCCAGCGCCGGCAGACATAGAGCGGCATCAACAGGTGGAAAGTCTCGTAGCGGTGCGAGGCGAAGGTGAGCGGTGCCAGGCAGGCTTCCTTCACATCGACAGCCAGTTCCTCCTTCAGCTCGCGGATCAGCGCCGCCTCCGGCGTCTCGCCCTCATGCACCTTGCCGCCGGGAAACTCCCACAGGCCGGCCATCGATTTTCCCTCCGGCCGCTGCGCGATCAGCACGCGACCGTCGGCATCGACGAGCGCGACGGCAGCCACCAGCACGATCGGCAGCGGCGGCGGCGCCTTCAGCTCCTGCCAGCGCTGGCGATCGAGGGCGCGCACCTGGACGCCGACGGCGCCGCCGCGCGCCGGCGCCGGCTGGAATTTGACGCCGGCATAGCGAAAGCCGACCTTCTCCTGCACGCGGATCGAGGCGCGATTGTCCGGCATTGCCGCGGCGCGGGCGCGGTCGACATCGGACGTCGCGAACACATGATCGACCAACGCGGACAGCGCCTCCGTGGCATAACCGGCGCCCCAATAGGGCATGCCGATCCAGTAGCCGAACTCGGCCTCGCGCGTCGCCATGTCAGGCTCGACGCCGATGCAACCGACGAAAGCGCCGTCCTGGCGCCGCTCGATGGCGAACACGATCTCGAAGTCGTCGCGGTGACTTCTGATCCAGGCCTCGGCCATGCCCGACTCGTAGGGATGGGGGATGTTGGCGGTGTAGCGCGCGACCTCCCACTCGGCCGCCATGCGCTGGATGTCGGCCGCATCCTCCAGGCGCAGCGGCCGCAGCACGAGGCGCCCGCTCTCGATTCGAATTGCCGACGGCGCATCTGGGCCAAGCGGAATCATCGGTCCGCGTTCATCCGACTTCTTCAGCGGTTCCAAACTTCAACTCCGATAGTCGGCGTTTATGTCGATGTAGCCGTGGGTGAGATCGCAGGTCCACACCCGCGCCTTGCCCTTGCCGACGCCGACGTCAATGGCAATCGCGATGTCCCGGCCCTTGATGTGGTGGGCGACCGGCGCTTCGTCATAATTTGGGCGCCGCTGGCCCTTCTCGGCAATGGTGACGCCGCCGATACCGATGCGCAGCCGGTCGCGGTCGGCCTTCTCGCCGGCCTTGCCGACCGCCATGACGATGCGGCCCCAGTTGGCGTCGCCGCCGGCGATCGCGGTCTTGACGAGCGGCGAATTGGCGACGGCGAGGCCGATGCGCCGCGCCGCCTTGTCGGAGGCGGCGCCGGTCACGTCGATGGTGATGAACTTCTGCGCGCCCTCGCCGTCGCGCACGACCAAGCAGGCCAGCTCGACCAGCAAGTCATCGAGCTTGGCGCGGAAATCGGCCAGGCGCCGCTCGCCGGCGGCCTTCACGGCGCGATGCCTGGCCTGGCCGGTCGCACATAGAATCAGGGTATCGCTGGTGGAGGTGTCGCTGTCGACCGTTATGCAGTTGAACGAGCGGTCGGCGCCGCGCGCAAGCAGCGCCTGAAGCACGGCCGCCGGGAGCTTCGCATCGGTGGCGACAAAGGCCAGCATGGTCGCCATGTCCGGCTGGATCATGCCCGAACCCTTGGCGATTCCGTTGATGGTCACGGGCACGCCGTCGATCGCGGCCGTGCGCGTGACGAGCTTCGCAAAGGTGTCGGTGGTCATGATCGCCGCCGCGGCCGCGGCCCATGCATCGGACTTGAGATCCGCGGCAAGCTGCGCCAGTGCGGCCGTGATTCGCTCGTCGGGCAGCGGCTCCCCGATGACTCCCGTGGAGGCCACGAACACTTCCGTCGGCCTGCAGCCGAGTTGGCTTGCCGCCGCCTTCACCGTGCGGTCGACACTGGCAGTGCCCAGTTTGCCGGTGAAGGCATTGGCGTTGCCGGAGTTGACGAGAATGGCACGCGCCTTGCCGCCCTTCAGATGCTTGCGGCAGCGCTCGACCGGCGCCGAGGCGGTGAGCGAGCGGGTGAACACGCCGGCGACGGCGGTGCCGGGATCGAACGCCATCAGGCAGACGTCGGTGCGGTCCTTGTAGCGGACGCCGCAGGCGCGCGCCGCCAACCGCACACCGGGGACCGGCGGCAGCGTCGGCGTCGCCTCCGGCGCCAGCGGCGAACGCGGCGGCATCGGCTACTGCTGCGGTTGCAGCGGTTGCTGCTGCTCGCCGCCGCCCGTGGCGGGCGCGGCCGCAATCGGCGTGCCGTCGGGGTTGAACTTCTCGACTGTGGCGGTGGTGCGCAGCGAAGTCAGATACGCGGTCAGCAATTCACCGGACAACAGCTCCTCGATGTGACTGTGCGTCTCCTCCAGGGACGGCGGCGCCTTCGGGCGCTTGTCGATCACCTTGATGACGTGCCAGCCGAACTGCGATTTCACCGGCGCCTTCGTGCTCTCGCCCTTTTCGAGGGCGAAGACCGCCTGGGAGAATTCCGGCACCATTTCGCCGGCGGCGAAATAGCCGAGGTCGCCGCCGTTCTGCTTCGCCGAGGGGTCGGCCGACTTCTCCTTCGCTATGGCTGCGAAATCGGCGCCGCCTTCGAGCTGCTTGATGATCTCCTTGGCCTCCTCCTCCGTCGCCACGAGGATGTGGGAGGCGCGAATCTCCATCTGCGCCGGCTGCTCGGCGATGAACTTCTCGTAGCGGGCCTTGATCGCATCCTCTGTCATCATCGTCTGGAGATGCCGCCGGATGAGGACCTCCTGGATCGCCTGATTGGAAACCTGCTCGATCCGCGCCTTCACCTCGGGGTCGTCCTGCAGATTCTGCTTGCGCCCTTCCTCCGCCAGCAATGTCAGATCGACAATCCGGTCGATGAGCGCCGGGAAGATGGCATCGATCTTCGCTTGATACTCCGCCGGCAAACTCTGTGCCGAGGCGATCACGTCCGCGCGCGTGACCTTGTTGCCGTTGACGATCGCCACCACGGTGTCCGGCGGAGGAGCGGCATCCGGCTGCGCGGCCTGTCCGGCGGTCGCGCCAGTGGTCGGCTGCGTTTCCTGCGCCACCGCCAGCCCGATCGCGACCGCCATCCATAGGAATGCCAGCAGCGCGCCGAAACTGCGAAATGTCATGAGACTGTCCTTTTGCGGGTGAGAAAAACCGTTGGCAGCCCCGGAGGTCCCTGGCCCCGCGGCAATATGCACGGCCGGCACCATGGCAACAAGTATCGAGATAGGCAGCCGGCGTAACCGCGACCTGTCGCTGTCCTTACAAGAGCGTAACAAGCCGGGCCGGGGTCGTTGACAGGGTATGGCCGCGAGCCTATCTGTCAGGGGCTTGCCGGGCCGCCGGCCTCGCCCTGCCGTCGTGTCGTGGCGTTAATGCTTTCCTCACTCATAGAGCTGCTCAAGCGGATGCTCAATATCTCCTCTCTCGCGAAGCGCTTCTTCGGCTCCGCCAACGAACGCTACATCAAGGGCCTGCAGAAATCCGTCCAGGAGATCAACAGCCTGGAGCCGGCGGTCGCGAAGCTGTCCGATGACGAGCTGCGCGCGCGGACCAGCTGGCTGAAGGAACGGCTCGCCAAGGGCGAGACCCTCGAGGACGTGCTGCCGGACGCCTTCGCCACCGTGCGCGAGGCGGCCAAGCGCACCCTCGGCCAGCGCCACTTCGACGTACAGCTGATGGGCGGCATGGTGCTCCACCGCGGCGCGATCAGCGAGATGAAGACCGGCGAAGGCAAGACGCTGGTGGCGACGCTCGCGGTCTATCTCAATGCCATCGAGGGCAACGGCGTCCACGTCGTCACCGTCAACGACTACC
>JBGPEQ010000117.1:0-9125 GCA_041482855.1 Dongiaceae bacterium
CAGGCGCCGAGGCCGGCCACCGCCACGCCGAGCAGCAGGGTGACGATGATGCCGACCGGCGAGCCGCCGGAGGCGCGTTTGTTGGGTCCCCTGTCCGTCATTGCAATTCTCCTGCGCGCGTGCCGGCGCGCTGCGCTTGTGGCGGTCCGCTTTCCGGCGGCAGGCCGAGCGGGTCCGGCGTGATCGTATCGAGCTCTCCGAAGATCTCCTGCTGCTCGTGCAGCCAGCGGTTCGATTCATTGAGGAACGTGGCGAGCGCATCGACCGAGCGCGCGATTCCCGACGCATCCGTGGTCAGCAGCGCCTGTTCGCGGATGAGGGCGATCTGCTCGCGGATGCGCTCGAGCTCGGCTTCCAGCACCTGCAGGCGCCGACTGGCTTCGCCCTGCATCGCCAGCCGTTCCTTCAATACCTTGCCCTGGTCCTCCAGGGCCTCGCGCAGATCGTTGTCCAGGTTCGGCTGCGACAACCGCCGATCGAGCTCCGCCATGTGAGCGGACAATTGTTTGCTGTCTTCTCCCTCGGCATTGCTGACGACGGAATCGGCCGCGGAGCGCGCGACCAGCAGGCGCAGATGCAGCTGGGCCAGCTGCCAGACGCCCTGGATGTGCTCGCTGCCGGCATTGGCCGCTTCGAGCACGCTCTGCAGCTGCCGGCATTGCTCCTCGAGCTTGGCCTGCCGCGCCTTGCTCGGGGCATCCAAGCGCTCCACCAAGCGGGCATGCGGGTCTGGGGCAGGGGCGGCGAGGGCGAGGTCGCCGGCATCGACCGTGTTCCGGAAGCGCGCATTCCCGGCGACTAGGCCGACGCAGGCCGCGGTTACGCCCGCGCCGATCAGATAAAAACCGGGGTCGAGAAAGAAGCCCAGCAAGCCGAACGCGGCGCCGACGAACCAGAAGGGCGGGATCGGGGCGCCGAAAGGTCGCGCATTGAACGCCTTCCACAGATACCTGACCCAGGAGCGCACCCGGCTATCCTTCCGCCGCCAGCTTCCGCAGCGACTCCGGCACGAAGGCGAGATCGGTTGCCTCGCGGATCGCGAGCTGCATCTGGAAGCGCATGACGTCTTCCGGCACCGGCGCCTGATAGCCGCTCAGGCAGGCCTCGACCGCCTTCGCCGCGTCCAGGGAGCCCGTGCGCGACAGGCGATAGGCCTTCATGGCGATCGCCTCGGCCGCTCCCGGAGTCAGCAGCAGCGGCAGCTTGGCGCCTATTTGCTCCATCTGCTCCTGCGCGAGATCGAGGCCGACGCGGCGGCAGAGGGTGCGCAGCAGCGTCGCGCTCTCGGCGATCGTCGTCGTCGGCAGCAGCGGTATCTTGACGTCGACGCGGCCGGGACGCTTGAGATCGACCTCGATGAGGTCGGGCCGAGACGATGCGAGAATCCACATCACGCGGCCGCGCGTGTCGGGATCGCCCATCTCCGCCGCGATCATCGCGTAGAGGCGCCCGGAGAGGCCGCTGTCGCCGGAGTCGGCGCTGCGCCGTCCCAGCGCCTGGTCGGCCTCGTCAATGAAGACCATGCAGCGGCCGAGCGCGCGCACGAGCCCGATGATCTTCTCCAGATTGCCCTCGCTGGAGCCGACCCAGCGATCGCGGAAGTTCTTGAGCTTGACGACGGGCACGCCGGCCTCGCCGGCCAGGCACTCGACCAGGAAGGTCTTGCCCGTGCCGACGGGACCGCACACGAGATAGCCCTTCGGCAGCGCCTTGAGATCGCCCGCGCCCCACAACGCGACGTCCTGCTGCAGCCAGGTCTTCAGCGCCTGCTGTCCTTCGTAATCCGCAAGCGTGCGGCGCGATTCGATGAAGTCGATGAGGCCGGCGCTCTCGCGCTCGACCAGCTGCTTCTTGATTTCCACAAGATCGGCTACACGGATCGGCTGGCGCTGATGGGCGCGCGTCTTGCAGAGCGCCTCGACGGCCGTGATGGCCACACCCGTCAGGGTCGCGGCCGTGCCGGCATCGTCTGCGTTCAGGGCCTCGAAAGCCGCCGGCAGATCGCGCCGCAGCAGCGTGAGTGCTGCGCTCAATGCCGCGGTCGGCGGCAGCGGCACCTCGATGCGGGCGGCGCGCGGATTGAGCGCCACCGAGGGGTGGAGGTCGTTGAGGCGGTCGGCGATCAGCAGGCTGGCGAACGGCATGTTACAGAACGGCGCCTCGCCGGCCCAGTCGCGCAGCAGGCTGGCGAGGCCGCCCAGCTCGTAGCCGCCGCCGGTCGCCGGCAGGATCTCGTCGGCGCCGCGCAGGATGCAGGCGACGTGCACCGGCTTCGTGTCGGGCCGCAGCGCCCGTAAGTTGGCGAGGTAGCGCACGTAAGCGCTGACCAGTTCGATCGCCGGCAGGGGTTGGCGAATCGCCGGTTCCAGCCGGCGGGCCCCGCTCCAGTCGGCCAAGATCTCGGCCCCGCGCTCCAGCCGCAGACCGTTGCCGAGGTCGAAGGTGAAGACCACCTGGAAGCCGGCAAGCAGCTCCGTCTCGACATAGCTGACCAGGTTGACCAGCGCGCCGTTGACGGGAATGCGGTCATGCACATTGCCGTAGAGGATGAATTGGCCTTGCGCCGTGCTCTCGTAGGCGAGGGCGATCTCGGCGGCCCAGGCCGGCGCCTCCGGCGATAGCGGCATCAGCTCTTCTCCGGCACGCCCTCCGCGGCTTTCGGCTCGCTGGCGGCGCCCATGCTGCGCGGCGCGGCCGGCGCGGCCTGCGCCGGATCGAGCGCCAGGCCCTGACGGGCGGCGAAATCGGCGAGCGCCTGTTCGCCGAGGGCGTTCATTTCGGATTCCTGGAGTTTCACCTCGGTCATGTCGATGGCGTCCTTGGCGACGCGGGCACGGCCGGCCGCCTTCTGCCGCTCCTCTTCGACCATATCGTGCAGGCGGTTGAGGGTGTCGCCGCTGCCGCCGATCTCCGAGATCATGCCGGCGGCCATCTCGTGCATCTCGGCCATGGCCTTGTTCATGCGCATGTCCGCGATGGCGCCGCGCAGTCCCTCGAGCTTGGCGCGCGCGGTGGTCACGGCCACGTCGCGGGCCTTGACCATGTTCTGGTAGGTCTCCTCAGCCTGCGCCAGCTGCTGCTGGTTTTCCGTCAGTTCGCGCTCGACCGTCTGGAGCCGCAGGGCGTACTGGCCGGCCGCCGCCCGGTTGCCGGCCTTGAGATGGGCCGAGGCCTTGGCGGTCAGGTCGCGCTGGTCGGACTGCAGCTTGCGGACCTGGCCCATGAGGCGCTCGGCCAGGCCGGCATGGGAGGCCAGGCTCTGATTGAAATTGCCGATCTGCTTGCGCAGGTTCTCCTTTTCCAGCTCCAACAGCGCCTCCGGGTTCTGCCGCTCGACGCTGCTGACGAACATGTTGAGAAACGCTTTGAACAGGTTGGCGATGCGTCCGAGCATGAAGCTATCCCCCTCTTGAGCCGCGGGTCGCGGGAGCCCAGCCCCCGGCCACGGCGCAGTTTGCCACTGATTCCTGCTGCGTTCCAGGAAAGGCCGCTCCGGCGTTGCGCCCTCGCAGCGGATCGCCGACAGTGGGAACCCATGCCCGATCCGATCGAGTTCTACTTCGATTTCTCGTCGCCCTACGGCTATCTGGCCTCGACCCGCATCGATGCCCTGGCGGAGAAACACGGGCGCGCGGTCGCCTGGCGGCCGTTCCTGCTGGGCGTCGCCTTCAAGACGACCGGGCAGGCGCCGCTCGTCGAGCAGCCTTTGCGCGGGCCCTACAGCCTGCATGATTTCGCCCGCTCGGCGCGGCTGCTGGGTGTCCGCTTCCAGCTGCCGGAACCATTCCCGTTCCCGTCGATGGCCGCCTGCCGCGCGTTCTACTGGCTCGCCGACCGCGACGAGGCGCAGGCCAAGGCGCTGGCGCGGGCCGTCTACCACGCCGCCTTCGGCCTCGGCCGCGACATGCGCGCCGCCGAAGCGGTGGCGGAAGTGGCGCAGCCGCTCGGCATCGAACCCACGGCCCTGCTCGCCGCGGTCAACGATCCCGCCGTGAAGGAGCGCCTGCGCGCCGAGACCGAAGCGGCCTTGGCGCGCGGCGTCTTCGGCTCGCCCTTCATCATCGTCGACGGCGAGCCCTTCTGGGGCCACGACCGGTTGGAGCAAGTGGAACGCTGGCTGGCGACCGGCGGCTGGTGAGTCCTATAGCCGCATCCGATCTGTGTCCGCCCCGCGGCCGGCACATGCCAAGGTCGAAAATCAGACGCTGCCGATTTTCTTCTCTATGCGATCCACCTTCTGGTGCAGGCGCTGGATCCTCTCGTAGAGCTCTTGGAGCGAATCTTCGAGCCCACCGCTCATCTGGGCGAGTCCAAAGGCTATCCGGTTCAAAGCACCATTCGGATCAATCTTGTTTTGCATGACGTGGTCTCTGGCCTCAAGGAACTCGTCATTCGCCCCGTCGAAAGATGCCCAACCGGCAATCTTTGCTCCCGCCATTCGCTGGTACTCCTCTGATTGACTAATCGGCAGTTCGCCCTCACGCGATCGGGTCGAACTACTGCTTCCCGAACGCCCCGGCGTCCGTCGCATTGGCGAATTGCCGTCGGGCAAAGTCAAGCGGCGCTCGCCCTGCCGCTTCGGGAGGCTCTTGGAATCGCCCCTACGGCAGATCCAACCGACAATCCGCCCATCGCCCCGAGCGCGACGACTCCAGCGCGGCGTCGATGAATTTCATGGTGCGGGCGCCGTCTTCGACGGTGGGGAAGTCTGGCGCGACCGGTTGCCCCAACCGGCGCGCGACCATCGCCTCGGCGGCTTCCGCATAGAGCACGGCGAAGGCTTCCTGAAAGCCCTCGGGATGGCCGATGCCGATGCGGCCGGCGCGCAGCGCGCCCGGCTTCAGGCCGGGGCCGTGGCGTTCGAAGACCATGGCGGGCTGGCCCAGGCGCGTGTGGTGCAACTGGTTCGGCTCCTCCTGGAACCATTCGAGGCCGCCGATGGCGCCGAACACCCGGAAATGCAGGCCATGAACGGCCCCGGCGCCGGCCTGGGTCACCCACATGAGGCCGGGCGCGCCGCCTTCCAGGTGGAATAGCACACCCGCATAGTCGTCGGCGTTGCGCCCGGGCACGACGGCGCGGACGTCCGCGCAGACGCGGGCGAACTGCTGTCCCGTCACGAAGCAGGCCATGTGGTGGGCGTGGCTGCCGATGTCGCCGAGGATCAGCGAGGCGCCGGCCTGCTCCGGCCGCATCCGCCAGGCCTGCGCCGCGGCGCCGCGCTCGCCCGGCGACAGGCTGGCATTGTGGCCCTGCACATATTCGACCTGCACCATCCGGATATCGCCGATGTCGCCGTCGGCGACCATGGCGCGCGCCTGCCGCACCATCGGAAAGGCCGTGTAGTTGAAGGTGTGGCAGAACACGATGCCGGCCTGGCGCACGCGCCGCACGAGATCGAGCGCGTCCGGCAGGTTGGTGGTGAGCGGCTTGTCGCAGACGATGTCGAGGCCGCGTTCGAGCGCGGCGCAGCAGAGCGCATGGTGGCTGTCGTTGGGCGTCATGATCGCCACGACCTCCATGCCGTCGGCGCGGCGCGCCTCGCCCTCGAACATTTCGGCGGCCGTGCCATAGGCGCGCTCGGGCGCCAGGCCGATCTGCCGGCCGGCCGCGCGCGAGCGCTCGGGATCGGACGAGAGAACCGACGCCACGATCTCATAGTTGTCGTCGATCCGCGCCGCCGTGCGATGGACCTCGCCGATGAACGAGCCCGGCCCACCGCCGATAACGCCGAGCCGGAGCCGGCGGCCGAGCTTCGCGATGGCGCTGTTCATGGACATGGCTCGAATTAATCTCCGTTCAGCACGCTGGCATAGAGCGGTCGATCGATATTGCCGCCCGACAGGATCAGCGCCACCCGCTTCCCGGCCATGCGCGAGCGTTCCTGGAGCAGGGCGGCGAGCGGTGCGGCCCCGGCGCCTTCGGCGACGTTGTGGGTGTCCGTGAAGTAGTGGCGCATGGCCGCCTTGATCGCGTCTTCGCTCACGGTAGCAATGCGGTCGGCGCCTTTGAAGATGAATTCGAGGGCGTCCTTGTCGGGCACGCGGCAGGCCATGCCGTCGGCGATGGTGTCGGCGCTGTTGGTGGAGACCGGCGCCTTCCTGGCGAAGGAGAGGGCATAGGCGGCGGCGTTCTCGGCGACCACGCCGACGACCTTCGTCTTCAGACCGAGGGCATCGCGCGCCGCGATGGTGCCGCAGATGCCGGAGCCGAGGCCGATCGGCACATAGACCGTGTCGACATCGGGCACGGCGCGAAACAGCTCGATCGCATAGCTGCCGACTCCGGCCACGAGCGAGGGATGGAACGAGCGCACCGCATGGAGCTTGCGCTCCGCCGCCAGGCCCGCGGCATATTCATAGGCCGACTGAAAATCGTCGCCATGTTCGATCAGCTCGCCGCCGAGCGCGCGCATCGCCGCGTTCTTCTCGACGCTGTTGCCGCGGGGCACGACGATCACGGCCGCGAGTCCGGCGCGGCGGGCGGCGAAGGCGACGCTCTGGCCGTGATTGCCGCGGGTCGCCGCGACGACGCCGGAAACGTCAGGCTGCTGCTTCTTCAGCTCCTGCATGTAGAGGAGCCCGCCGCGAATCTTGAACGCCCCGAGCGGCGTATGGTTCTCATGCTTGACCCAGACCTCGGCGCCCGCGCGCTCGCAGAGCAGGGGCCAGCAATATTGCGGCGTCGGCGGCATGACCGCATGCACGAGGGCCGCGGCGGCTTCGAGTTGGGCGAGATTGGGCAACACGCGCGTTTCCCCCTGGAATTGAAAGTGGCGCCCGCATTCTGTCGATAGGCACTCGAAGCTCAAGCGCAAACATGTCCCGATACATTCGACGCAGGACGCTGCCCCGAATGTTGGGCAAGTACGGTCGGATATGGTAAGGCGGCACGGCGAATCCGCTTTTGCCCCAAAGAACATCGGACGCGTCATGAGGCTGTGGTCTGTCCTGGCGATCCTGTTGTCGCTCGCCGTCGCCCGGCCGGCGCGGGCCGAGGACATCATCTATGCGGTGCCGAACGGCGACTACCGCTTGGTCTTGCAGCGCTTCGAGCCGGGCGCCATCCGCGGACCGGACGGGAAACCGATAACGGAACCGGTCATGGGTCTGCGCGACGCCCTGAACCTGGCGCGCCCGGGCGTCACCATCCAGTTGCTGCCGGGGACCTATACGCAGGATACGCCCGACGAAGGCATCCTCTTTCCGCGCGACGGTCTGCCCGACGAGCCGATCACGCTGCGCGGCACCGGCAGCGGCACGGTGATCGACGGCCGGACGGAACTGTCGAAGATCGTGTCGATGGTGCTCGGCACCAGCGAGGAGAGTTCGCTGACGGTTCCCGACTTCCTGCACGGCGTGAACTGCGTGCGCCTCGACGGCAAGCAGTGGATCGTCATCGAGAACCTCACCTTCCTGCGCTGCGCCGACGCGGCGGTCTATGTCCGCAACAGCGAGTACGTCACGCTGCGGAACTCGACGATCATCGGCGGTCTCTACGCCTTCTTCGCCACCGGCGTGCGATCGCATCACCTGCTGGTGGAGGACAACGTCTGGATTCAGGATCCGTCCGAGGCGATGTGGAAGCGCATACACTGGTGCGAATACAAATACGGCCTGTTGAAGGCGCAAGCGGGCGCCCTCTTCGCCTCGCTCGACATTCCCGGCGGCGTCATCGTGCGCGGCAACAAGGTCCACAACGCCTTCAACGGCGTGCGCATGGACGTGTCCCGCGCCAAGCGCGAGAAGATACCGAAGCGGCCATCCTGGATCGGCAAGCTCAACACCAACGTGGAGGTCTACGACAACGATTTCTCGTTCACCCGCGACAACGTGCTGGAGCCGGAGTTCGACGCCACGAACTGGTGGTTCTACGGCAATCGCATCCGCAACGCGCACGCCTGGTTTTCGTTCGACGGCCTGTGGGGCGGCCGCTGGTACGTCTACGACAATGTCGGCTGGTTCGACGACAGGCCGGGCCGCGAGTGCGCCGCCAACGACGCCTGCCAGCATTGGGCAGAACAGCACCCGGACGCGCCCGAGCAATGCACCGATCTGCACGACGGCGGCCGCGTCTTCAAGTTCCGGCCGGACGGGCGCTATGCGCCGGGCCCGCTCTACATCTTCAACAACAGCTGGTATCTGCGGGCGAGCGTGATCAAGGACGGGCGACTCGGCTACATCGGCCACTGGAACAACGCCATCGCCTTCTGCCGCCCCGAAGACTATCCCGACGGGCTGTGCGAGGGCGTCAAGCCGTTCTTCAACGGCTTCATCTGGGACAGCGACAATTATTCGTTCAAGCATGACATGAGCAACCATCCGGACTTCCCGGCGGGGTTGCGGGCGAGCGGCTACCGGGTCACCGGCATCGGCGTGCCGCCGGGCAAACCGCTGTTCGACGACGCCGCCCGCGGCGACTTCATTCTGGCCGACCACAGCCCCGGCCGCGGCGCCGGCTGCATCGTCGTCGAGGACGATCGCGGACTGTTGCAATGCGACGATCCGCCCGCGCAGGGCCGGGGGCCCGACATCGGCGCGTCATCCGATGGGGCGCGGCCTCCGGGCGTCGATTTCGTCGCCTATGACGGCGGGCTCTATGTCGACCCGCCGCGGATCGTGCGCGTCGAGCTGCCGGCGGACGGGCCGGGGGCCGCGCCCTCGCCTCTGCGCGTCGTCTTCTCGACCCCCATAGTCCTGATGGGGTCCGATATTCGTGCCGAGATCGACTATGCGGACGAGCCGACGATCTCGTCCGAGCCGTGCGCGGCGGCCGATCGCGCGCTGACGTGTCCGACCGCGGCCGGGCTGCCGGCGACGCCGGTAGCGCGCATCCGCCTGCCCGACGCCATCGTCGGCCCGACCGGCGCCCTGGTCACGACCTGGGGCAGCGCGTCCGACCTGATCACGTTGATGCGGTAGGTCGCTGGCCCGGATTCCTCCCCGCGTGGCGCTTTCCAACGGGCGATGCTACGTTGCCCCCGAGATTCGCCGATGACGATTCTGCGCTCCACACTCGACACGCGCTCGGAGGAGTTCCGGCGCAATGGCGATGCGCTCCAGGCGCAGGTCGCCGACCTGCGCGCGCGCGTCGACGCGGTCCGCCTGGGCGGCGGCAAGGCGGCG
>JBGPEQ010000118.1:0-9111 GCA_041482855.1 Dongiaceae bacterium
AGATCAGGTCGAGCGGCGGCGGCGCCACCGGCGTGCCCGAGAGCATGCCATGCACCTGCCCGCGATGGTGAGTCTGGTGATTGAAGAAATGCGCCAGCACCCACGCCAGCGGCGTCTCCTGGGACTCGCCGGCCATGTTGCGATAGCACAGCGTGCCGGCGATGGCATCGTCGTCGAGGCCGCTCACAAAACCGACGATGCGTGCGTCTTCGCTCTCGCGCGCCGCCCTCAGATCGGCGAATTCATCATAGAGGATTTGATCGAGTCGCTCGATGCCGCTCGGCGCGCCTTCGAAGCGGCCCATCCACACGCGATCACCAACGAGGATGTGGTTGAGCGTGGCGTGGATCGAGCCGAAGAAGGACGGCCGCCGGGCGCGGTAGTCGGTCGGGCTCAGCGCGGTGCAGGCCTCATAGAGGCGACGATTGGCCCAGGCGTTGTAGCGGCCGAAGCGATGGAAGTAGCTGCTGTTCATGCGGGCCTTTCGTCTTGTTGAAGGCGTGGGCCGCGTACTTGACCTGATAGTGGTCGGCCGCCGGCGCGCCCGCCAGGAGGTACTTGCCGTCCTCCGGATAGTGGACCGCCTTTTCGTAGTCCTCGCCGGCAAAGCGGCGGATGGCGTCCTCCGACTCCCAGAACGTCACCAGCAGGAACTCGGTCGCCTTGCCGAGCGGGCGTGTCGTCACGAAGGCGCCGAGATTGCCGGCCGTGCTGCGATATTCCTCGAGTCCGGTCGCCTGCAAATAGGATAAGTATTCCTCCGCCTTCTCGCGCGGCACCCGGCCGCGCCATTGCCGCATGATCATGCTTTGCCCCTGAATAATTGCCGTCGCATGGAATATCTAGTGCCGGCACCATAGCACAGCCGCGACCGTCCGCCGGCCCCCATCGTATGGGGCCAGCGAACGGTCGCGGATCGATCGAAACTCTGCACGGCAGCCTCCGCTCCGGTCTAGCTCTGCCAGAACGGCTTGGTCACCTCGTGCTCCACATCGGCCCGCGACAGCCCGATGTCGTGCAGCATATGCGCATCCAGCTGGTCGAGGGTCCGCCGATCGAGCACCCGCCGATGCCAGGTGAACAGCTGATCCAACAGCCGGGTGATGCCGGCGTCGACCGGGTTCACGACGGCCCCAAAGGCGCCTGCCAGCAAGTGCCCACCGGCCGGCAAGGAAGACTTCGATACTGTCTCGGAAGCTACGGTCTTCATCTCACCACTCCTCACATATCCTGGGTTTCCAACTTAGCCCGCCGATAACTCCGAAATTTGGCTGAATCACCGCGGTTCTGATGAAGGAGAATTGGGGTATTCCGAGCTTGTGCACAAACGATCGTTTCTCATATGATCTGTTAGCTGTCCTAACCTGAAGAAAGCCATGGCCGAGCGCCTGCCGCCGCTCATTGCCGTCCGCTATTTCGAGGCCGCCGCCCGCCATCTGAGCTTCACCAAGGCGGCGCAGGAACTGCACGTCACCCACAGCGCCGTCAGCCATCAGATCAAGGCCCTGGAGGAATGGCTGGGGGTGCCGCTGTTCCGCCGGCTGAACCGCTCGCTCATGCTGACCGAGGCCGGCCAGGCCTATGCGCGGCCGGTGCGCGAATCGCTGGAGAAGCTGGGCGAGGCGTCGCGCGCGCTCCGCTCGCGCGAGCAGACGGGGACGTTGACGGTGAGCGTGATGCCGTCCTTCGCAGCCAAGTTCCTGGTGCCGCGGCTCGGCAGTTTCAGGCACGCCCATCCCGACATCGACGTGCGCATCTCCGCCAACGAGCGGCTCGTCGACTTCGCGCGCGAGGATGTCGACGTCGCCGTGCGCTACGGCCGCGGCAACTGGCCGGGGCTGCGGGTCGATTGGCTGGTGCGCGAGAACCTGTTTCCCGTCTGCAGCCCGAAGCTGCTGTCCGGGCCGATCCCCTTGGCAACGCCGGCCGACCTGCTGCAGCACACGCTGATGCATGATTCCGACTGGCCGGATTCGATGTGGCCGCGCTGGCTGAGCGTTGCCGGCGTCAAGGCCGACCAGCGAAAGCCGTCGCTCAGCTTCAACTATTCCAACCTGATGATTCAGGCCGCAATCGACGGCCTGGGCGTCGCGCTGTCGCAGGAGGCTCTTGTGCGCGACGATCTCGCGAGCGGCCGGCTCGTTAGGCCCTTCGATATCGACATGCCCAGCGACTATGCCTACTACGCGGTGGCGCCGGAGGCGACGGCCGAGCGGCCGAAGGTGAAGGCGTTCCGTGAGTGGCTGCTGGCGGAGATAGCGGCCAGCGAGACGCCGGCCGATGTCGATGAGGCCGCCGCCCAGTTGCAGAGGTCATCGAAACGATGAGCGAGCATGCGAGTGCCCTGCATCGCGAGGCCATCGTCTGGGACACCCATGGCGGCTTCTCGCCTTTTGCCGATCTCGATCTGAGCTTCCTCGAACGCTGGCTTGCCTCGGGCGTCACCTACCTCAGCGTCAACGTTGGCTACGACCACGTGATCACGTGGCAGGATACCATCCGCGCCATCGCCCATTTCCGGCGCTGGATCGCGCTCCATCCCCAGAAGTTCGTACTGGCCGAGACGACCGCCGACATCGCGCGCGCCAAGCGCGACGGCAAGCTCGCGATCGCCTTCGATCTCGAGGGCACCGACGCGCTCGACGGCAACATCGAGATGATCGCCTTCTACTACCGGCTGGGCGTGCGGCAGATGCTGTTCGCCTACAACCGCACCAACGCCTTCGCCGGCGGCTGCCATGACGAGGACATCGCGCTGACGCTGCTCGGGCGCGAGGCGCTGGCGGAGATGAACCGCATCGGCATGGTCGTGGATTGCTCGCACACGAGCTATCGCTCGACGATGGAGTTGATGGAGCGCTCGACCGCGCCGGTCGTGTTCTCGCACTCCAACCCGCGCGCGCTCTGCGATCACGGCCGCAACATCCGCGACGATCAGATCAAGGCCTGCGCCCGCACCGGCGGCGTCATCGGCATCAACGGCGTCGGCGCCTTCCTCGGCGACAACGACATCAGCGCCGCGCGCATGGTCGAACATATCGACTATGTAGCACAGCTCGTGGGCGCGTCGCATGTCGGCCTCGGGCTCGACTATCTGCCGGACGGGGAGGAGGTGCCGAAGCTGATGGCGCGCTATCCCCAGGCCTGGCCCGGCTACAGCGCCGCCGACATGATGGACAACCGCTTCGCCCCGCCGGAACTACTGCCCGATATCACCGACGTGCTGGTGGCCAAAGGCTATGCCGATTCCGATGTGCGGGGGATTCTCGGCGAGAATTTCATGCGGGTGGCGCGGCAGGTTTGGCAGTGAGGATTTACGCATAAATGTTTCACGTGAAACATCGCGGCTGGGCCGGGTGGGCGAGCGGCGCTGGAGAAAATGGTTTCACGTGAAACATCGCGCCGGTGGGCGGCGCCGCGCGGGCTGGGACGGGAGTCCTTTTACGCATAAATGTTTCACGTGAAACATCGGCGCTCGGAGGGCAATCAGGGCCGGAAAACACGATTCTGCAAAACAACCCCATGCATCAAAAAATCGTCCTTTCGGAACAAGGACATGACCTTGCGCACTTCCGGCACATCAGAGACCCCTCAGAGTATGCTCAAGAGCGGGAATCGGGGTGGAAGAGGGGCCTATGTGAGCGCCGGCTCCAGGCGGTCCATGGCCTGGGACAGGCGGTCGAGGCTGGCGGCGAAGCACAAGCGCAGGTGGCCTTCGCCGCCGGGGCCGAAGGCGCTGCCGGGGGCGAGGCCGACGCGGGTTTCCGTGACCAGGCGCTTGGCGAAGGCGAGCGAGTCGGTCATGCCGTCGACGGCGAACATGGTGTAGAAGGCCGCCTCCGGCCGCACGATGCGCACGCGCGGCATGCCGCCGAGGCGCTGCAGCACGAGGTCGCGGCCGGTACAGTAGCGCGCCACCATCTCCGCGACGAAGGGTTCGCCCAGCGCCAGCGCGGCGACGCAGCCGCGCTGCAGGAAGGGCTGGGCGCCGCTGGTGTTGAACTCGATCAGCTTGTCGACGACCGCCGTGAGGCGCGCCGGCATGATCATCCAGCCGATGCGCCAGCCGGTCATGGCCCAGGCCTTGGAGAAGCTGTTGACCACGACGAGCGCATCGTCGGGCTCCGCCAGCTCGAGAAACGAGGGCGCGGCCAGGGCACCGTCATAGACGATGCGGGCATAGACCTCGTCGGCCACGATCCAGATCCCGCGCTTGCGGGCGAACTCCAGCAGCGCCAGCTGCTGCGCCCGCGGCATCACCCAGCCCGAGGGATTGCCGGGCGAGGCCAGGTAGATGACGCGCGTGCGCTCGTCACAGGCCGCGAACAGGCGGTCGAGATCGAGCTGCCAGCCCATCGGCGTGGGATCGAGGGGCAGGTGGCGGACCTCGGCGCCCATGATCGCGACGGTGGCGAAGATGTTGGGCCAGACCGGCGTCACGCAGACGGCATTGTCGCCGGGGCCGACCAGGCACTCCATCGCCAGCATCATGGCGTTCATGCCGGCCGAAGTGACGGCGATGCGATCGTCGGCGAGGCGGATGCGGTAGATGCGCTGGTGATAGTCGATGAGCGCCTGGCGCAGTTCGGGGATGCCGCGCTTGTGGGTGTAGAAGGTCTCGCCGCGCTTCAGCGCCTCCGCGGCGGCATCGCAGATGAAGGCCGGCGTCGGCAGGTCGCCCTCGCCCACCCACAGGCCGATGACGTCGGGGACCTGGAAGCCGAGCTTCCACACCTCGACGATGCGGGAATCTTCGAGCGCTTCGATCGCGGGCCGGATGGGCGCGATCGGCTGGAACGGCGGATGCAGCAGGGTATCTTCGGGGGCCATGCGCGCGGATCGTTGTGCAGCGACAATGGCTAATTGCCGGAACCGCCGGCCGCTGGCAATGGCGAAGTGGCGAGCGGCGCCGCCGGGCGGCGGCGGGCGAGGACAAGGAGATTGCCGGCCAGCACCAGGAGCACGCCGATCACCGCCGATGGGGTCCAGTGATAGCTTTCGAGGAAGGTGGAAACGCCGAGGGCGACGATCGGGAACAGCACGCCGGTGTAGGCGGCGCGATCGGCGCCGATGCGCTCGACCAGGGTGAGATAGGCGCCGAAGCCGATCACCGAGGCGAAGAAGGTGAGATAGAACAGCGAGCCCAGAAAGCTCGCCGACCAGACGAAATCGAAGGGCACGCCGCGCGCCACCACGACGATCAGCGTGAACAGCGCGCCATAGCTCATGCCGACGGCGTTGGCCTCGATAACGGGAATGCCGGCGCCCTGGTGGCGCACCGTCACCATGTTGCCGAGCGAGGCCGCGTAGGTGGCGACCAGCGACATGGCCAAGCCGATGGCGGCCGCGCGCGACAGCTCGACCTTCGCCAGCTCCGGCCAGAATACCAGGCCGATGCCGATCAGGCCGAGCAGGGCGGCAATCGCCACCTTGGGCTCGACGCGCCGGCGAAACAGCAGCGCGCCGTTGGCGATGTTCATCACGGTGATGGTGGAGAAGCACACGGCGAGCAGGCCGCTGACGAGATAGGCGGCCGCCCAGTAGAAGAGTATGTAGTTGAGGGAAAAAAGGAAGAACCCCTGCAGCGCCATGAAGAGATGATCGCGCCGGGAGAAGCGCAGCGAGCGGCCCGTGAGGAGGCAGTAGCCGACCAGCATGGCCGCCGCCAGCACGAAGCGATAGGCGATCGCCAGCTCGCCCGGCAGCACCAGCTGCAGCTCCATGGCATACCAGGAGGTGCCCCAGATCAGGACGGTGGCGAGGTAGAGGACGGGGGTGGGCAAGGGAATCGGTCCGATGGTGGGCGGGTCAGACGACCCTACAGGCGCGCGGGTCGCCAGCGCCAGTCACGTCGGGGCATGGCCGGCATGCGCAGCGGGCGGAGCCGATGGCTCGCCGCCGCGGCGGTCGGCAATCACGCACCATTCCTCGAGACTGAAGTGCTGCCCACGGGAGGTCGGCGTTCAACCCCCCTGCTTCGACCGCCTTCCGCGTTCATGCCGCAGCGTTCGATCGGATATTGCGCCGCTTGTGACAGACATCACTGACATCGTGCTGCGATAGGCAGACTACTACGCTCGCAGACCGCTGCGCATCGAGGGCCGACTTTCCGAGACTGTCGGCTTACGCCCGCCGACCCGATCCCTGCGAGGAGGATTTCACCATGAGTGGTCGCGTCAAAGTCCTGAACCTGCTCCGTGGGCCTGTCGCCGCCCGGATCCGTTTCAAATTTCCGTTTTTGTTCGGCACCGTCACCATCGCTCCGGCGTCCTTTCACCGCGTCGCGCGCGCCATCGAGACAGGAGAAGTACACCTCGACTTCACCACGCATTTCGACCCGGGCGTGGCTGGGCTGTATACCTCCGGCACGCCCAACACGCTCAGCGTCGCGCCGCTGATCGGCCGGAGCGAGGAAGGCCTCTTGCTGCATGAATGCACGCACGCGGTCTTCGACCTGACGAAGACGCAAGTCACCGACAACGAAGACGAGGCGGCCGCCTACGTCGTCGATGCCCTCTACTTCCGCATGACGGGCCTGCGGCGGCCACGCTGGAGCGGACAGCCGCATGCGACCGCCGGCGCCGTGGCCGACGCCTTGCTGCGGGAATACCAGGCCGGAAACGTCGCGGTCCCGTTCGTTGACCCCGACGCATGGAACATGCTGCGGGGCACGGTCATGATGCACCCGGTCTATCGATGGGGGACCGCCGGAATTCCCGGTGTCCTGCTCGGCAGCAGCACGGGGCACGACGGCTGACTCCACTCGGCTGGCCGCGCCCGCCGTCGGCATCGGGTCAGATCAATGTTGATCTCACCCGTTGCAACGGGTGATTTTGATCCGACCCTATTTCCTCGATGAGCGGCTGGCGCGTACGCAACCGCCGAAGCGCCGTTTCAGGATTTTGTGCCGTCGATCCGGCGGCATTGCCCCTCGAAGAAGGCGCCCGGCTCGACCGCCAGGCTCTGGTGCACGACGTCGCCGATGAGCTTGGCCGTCTTCGCCAGAATCACCGACTGGCCCTTGAGCTGTCCGTTGACCGAACCGCAGACCCGGATGTTGTCGCTGGAAATGGTCCCGCGCACGTCCGCACCCTCGCCGACGGTGATCGAGCGGCCCTGGACGTCGCCCTCCACCTCGCCATCGATCTGAATGTCGCCATTGCATATCAGGTCGCCCTTGATCTTCAGATCGCGGCTGATGATCGATTGCGTCGCGCTGCCGTTGCCGCGCGGCGCGGCGCCCGCCGCCGGGAACGGCGTCGCCTCGGTTGCCCCGCTTTTGCTATCCTTTGAAAACATGTTTCCAGTCTCCAGCTCGCTCGTTGATGGGCTTCTGCGTCCAGCCCTCTGCGCGCTAGTTCTGGAGAAAGATGGTTAAAGGGTCGTAAAGAGGACGAGCGATAGCGGCCGACTCGCCTATCGCCGGACTTTCGCCGCCGCCGGCGCTGCCGAAAAACGCTCGCGGTAGGCTTGCGGCGTCGCGCCGAGGAGGCGCAGAAAGCTGCGGCGCAGCGTCTCCTCGGAGCCGAACCCGCAGTGTGCTGCCACGCGCTTCACGGGCCGGCCGCGCTCGAGCATGTGGCGCGTCGCTGCGCGATCAGCGCCGGGGATCGAACAGCGCTTCGATGACGGGGCAATCCGGCACCTTGCCGCCCCTGCACTTGCCGGCCACGTCCGCCAGGGTCTGCGCGAGGCGCCGAAGGTCGGCGATCTTGCGACGGACGTCCGCGAGGCGGTCGAGCGTGATCGCCTTGACCTCGGCACAGGTGTAACGGCCGCCATCGACGAGATGGAGCAATCCGCGCACCTCGTCGAGCGAGAATCCAAGCTCCCGGCTGCGGCGCACGAAACCCAGGCGCATCAACTGGTCCTCACCGTAGATGCGATGGCCGCCGGCACTGCGCGGCGGTTTCGGCAGAACGCCGACGCGTTCGTAGAAGCGGATGGTCTCGATGTTCACGCCGGTGCGCTTCGAAAGCGCGCCGATGGTCAGGGCCGGACCTCGCGAAACCGTGATCGAGGGCATGATGGAACCCCTTGAACCTGTAGTCGCTACAGGCCCGATCTTACCATCGGAATAGCCGAACAGAAGGAAGGCCGCGATGGGCCAACAGGGCCAAGCCGCATTCAGCGCGGCGGAGCGAGCCGACGGCCGCAAGACGGGGCTGGTCGCCGCCGGCGGCCTGCTCGGCGCGCTCGCGGCGATGTCCTGCTGCATCGTGCCGCTCGCGCTCTTCGCGCTCGGAATCAGCGGTGCCTGGATCGGCAACCTGACGGCCCTGGCACCCTACCAGCCGATCTTCATCGGGGCCACGTTGGCCTTCCTTGCGACGGGTTACTACCTGGTCTACCGGAAGCCGCGCGCGGCTTGCGCCGAAGGCGAAGCCTGCGCGCGCCCGCTGCCAAGGCGGAGCGTGAAGCTGGCGCTGTGGGCAGCGACCGCCCTCGTGGCGTCCGCCCTGGCGTTTCCCTATGTCGCCCGAGCGCTGCTGGGGACATGATCGAGACGGATGGAGAAGGCGATGACGCGCATCCTTGCCGCAATGAGTGTCGCTGCAATGGTTCTCGCCTGCGCCGTCGCATCGGCCGCCGAGCGGACCGTAACGCTCGCCGTCGACAACATGTACTGCGACGCCTGCCCCTATATCGTGAAGGAGAGCCTCGCCAAGATTCCCGGCGTCGAGAACGTGGCCGTGTCGTTCGAGCAGAAGAGCGCGACGGTCACCTATGACGACCAGAAAACGACACTCGACGCGCTGACATCGGCGACGACGCAGGCCGGCTACCCGTCCCGGGTGATCCCGTGATCGAGCACTCGGTCATTACCTGTCCGAGTTGCGGGCACCAGGCGACCGAGCGGATGCCGACGGACGCCTGCCAATTCTTCTACGACTGCCGCGGCTGCGGCACGCTGCTGAAACCGAAACCGGGTGACTGCTGCGTCTTCTGCTCCTACGGGTCCATCCCGTGCCCGCCCATCCAGCAGGCGAGCGCTTGCTGTCAAAAGGTGCCCTAGTACCTCTGCACAGTGATTTTGACTGGTTGAATTGAGCGTGTCTCGAGCCATCCGCCGTAGGGGCGAGCGGCGCTCGCCCGCGTTCGTACCGGACT
>JBGPEQ010000119.1:0-8966 GCA_041482855.1 Dongiaceae bacterium
AGCGGTCCATCTTCAGGATCTGGAACGGCTGCGGCGTGCCCATGAGCGGGCCGACGTCGCGCACGGGACGGATGTCGACCTGGCTGCCCGGCAGGAACGCCACGGCGCCCGAGAGGTCGACCGTGAAGCCGCCCTTGACGCGGCCGAAGATCACGCCCGTCACCCGCTGATTGTCCTTGAAGCTCTTCTCCAGCAGCGTCCAGGCCTCCTCGCGGCGGGCCTTCTCGCGGCTCAGCACGGCCTCGCCGTTCTTGTCCTCCATGCGCTCCAGGTAGACCTCGACCTGGTCGCCGACCTTGATCTCCGATCTCTGGCCGGGAGCGGCGAATTCCTTCACCTGGACGCGGCCCTCGGATTTGAGGCCGACATCGATGAGGGCGGTGTCGCCCTCGATGGAGACGACGGTGCCTTTGAGGACACTGCCCTCGAGGCCGCCGCTGCCGCCGAACGATTCCTGCAGCAGCGCGGCGAAATTCTCCTTGGCGGGGGCGATACTGGTTGCGGTCTTAGGCATAGTTCGATGAACGTCCTTTCTTTCCTATTCCGGCCGGGCGGTTGGTTCCGCCGGTCTTGAAAAACATCCCAAGCCGCTCCGGCCCCCGAGCGGCGGCCGGACGGCACTCGTCAGTTCCGGTTCTCCAGGGCTGGCCCGTTCCGACGCCCAGCCGTCGGAACGCTATGCCAGCGAGGATACTTTCTCGCCCCGCCAGCGCCGGCCGACGAAACTCACGGCGACGGCCAAGGCCGCCTCCGAATTCAATGCGGTAGTATCGAGTACCATCGCATCCGGCGCCGGGGTCAAGGGCGCGACTGGACGGGACGAATCCCGTGCGTCACGCTCTTTCATGTCCTGCAGAACGCGCGCATATATACTCTCGCCGCTGCGGGCAAGCAACTCCTGGTGCCGCCGGCACGCCCGCGCCTCCAGGCTGGCGGTCACGTACAGTTTCACCGTCGCATCCGGACAGACGACCGTGCCGATGTCCCGCCCGTCGAGGACGGCGCCCCTGATTTGGCCGTCCGCCCCAGGCGGCGGATAGGCGGCAAACTGCCGTTGCAGACCGAGCAAGGCCTGGCGGACCCCCGGAATGGCTGCCACCTTCGAGGCCGCCTGGGCGACTGCGTCATCGCGCAAGGCCGGGGCGTCCAATTCCGCGAATTGCAGCGCCATGGCGGCCGCCTCCGCCGCCCGCGCGTCGCCGGGATTCTCGCCGGCGGCCAAGAGCCGGGCTCCCACCGCCCGGTAGAGCAGGCCGGTATCCAGGAAGGCCAAGCCGAAATGGCGGGCGATGCCGCGGCCGAGGGTGCCCTTCCCGGCCGCCGACGGGCCGTCGACGGCAACGATCAGAAGGGACTGGGGTGCGGTCGATCGGCCGGCCATCAAGGCGGCCCCTCAAGCGGCCCGATCTGCGCGCCCAGGCCGTTCATCAGGGCCGCAAAGCCGGGAAAGCTGGTCTCGATCGGCGAGCCGTCGTCGATCTCCACCGGCCGCTCCGCCACCATTCCCAGGACCAGGAACGCCATGGCGATGCGATGATCCAGATTGGCGACGATGCTGGCGCCGCCGCGCGGCCGGCCTTTGCCGCCCTGCACGGTCAGACTGTCCGGCCCATCCTCCACGGCGACGCCGCAGGCACTGAGGCCCTTGGCGATGGCAGCCAGTCGGTCGCTCTCCTTGACCCGCAGCTCGCCCAGCCCCTGCATGACCGTCGTCCCGCCGGCGCAGGCCGCCGCCACGGCCAGCACGGGATATTCGTCGATCATCGAAGGCGCTCGCGCGGCCGGCACCTTCACGCCGGTCAGGCGCGAGGCGCGCACGCGGATGTCGGCGACCGACTCGCCGCCTTCCTGGCGCTGGTCGGCGAAGACGATGTCGGCGCCCATCTCGCGCAGGGTCTCGATCAGCCCGATGCGATGGGGATTGATGCCGACATTGGAGAGCGTCACATCCGAACCGGGCAGCAGCAGCGCCGCCACCAGCGGGAACGCCGCGGACGAGGGGTCCGCGGGCACGGCGATGCGCCGCCCCGTGATCTCCGGCTGTCCGACGACGGTGGTGCGGCGTCCGTCGGTCGTCATCTCCACGCGCAGCTCGACGCCGAAATGGCGCAGCATCAGCTCCGTGTGATCGCGCGTCGGCTCGGGCTCGATCACCGTCGTTTCGCCCGGCGTATTCAGGCCGGCCAGCAGCACGGCCGACTTCACCTGCGCCGAGGCCACCGGCAGGCGATAGCTGATGGGCACCGGCTCGGCCGCGCCGATGATCGCCAGCGGCAGGCGGCAGCCGTCGCGCGCGATGATGCGGGCGCCGATCTCCTGCAGCGGCTTGGCCACGCGCGCCATCGGCCGGCTGCGCAGCGAGGCATCGCCGGTGAGGAACGCCGTCAGGCGGTGGGTGGCGAGCAGCCCCATCAGCAGCCGCGCGCCAGTGCCGGCATTGCCGAGATCGAGAACATCGCCAGGCTCCTGCAGCCCGCCGATGCCGCGGCCATGGACGCGCCAGCTGCCGTCCTTCTCGCGCACCGCGCTGGCGCCAAGCGCCCGCATGGCGGCCGCGGTGCGCAGCACGTCCTCGCCCTCCAGCAGGCCCTCGATGACGGTTTCGCCGACCGCCAGGGTGCCCAGCATCAGCGAGCGATGCGAGATCGATTTGTCGCCGGGCACGCGCGCGACCCCAGACAGGGCGCCGGTCGGTCGGGACCGAAGCGGTTGCAAGGGACCTCCGAAGCAAGGCGGGCGGCGAGCGCCGGGACCCGGGTGGAGCGGCGGTCGCCGGGCGGCTCTCTAGCACATCCGGCGCGCCCGCGCACGGCCGACTCGACCGCCGATTCCCGGCCCGTGCGGGTGTGAATTAATATTTTGACAGGGACCGGGCGACGTGGCAAACGCCTGCCCTTCCGACACCGTTTGTTCCGACAGGAGAACCGCCGTGGTCAAACCGGCTTGGGGAATGAAGCGCACATGCCAGGGCTGCGGGGCGCATTTCTACGATCTGCAGAAGGATCCGATCATCTGCCCGAAATGCGCCACCGTTTATGATCCCGACGCGGTATCGCGCACGCGCCGCGGCCGCTCCAGCGCCGCGCCGAAGCCCGCCCCGCGGGCGCCGGTGCCGCAGATCGCAGAGGCGCCGGGCGAGCCGGTCGCCCCCGAGCTCGAGGAGGCCGGGCTGGAGATCGCCGCCGAGGAGGGCGAAGCCGGGGCCGAGGACGTCATCGAGGATACCGAGGACCTGCCCGAGGACGCCGACGACGTCACCGAGGTGATCGAGAACGTCGAGGAAGAGGAGCGCTGAGGGCCGGCTCTTCAGGGTTGCTTAAGGCCCGCCGCGGCATTTTCCGCTTGAATCGCCGCGGCCGGGTTCCTAGTTTCCAGGCCGGCATTGCGCCCGTCCCACCAGCAGGACGCGGTGTGCATCCTTCGGGGCCATAGCTCAGCTGGGAGAGCGCTACAATGGCATTGTAGAGGTCAGCGGTTCGATCCCGCTTGGCTCCACCAATTCAAGAGGGCTTAGCCGGAGGAGGCTAAGCCTTTTTGCTGTTCTGCCTCTGCGATTGTTCCCACCGCCACCCGCGTGGCCGGCGATCCCCGGCGGTCGCTCAGTCCAAGGCCGGCGAGCGGTAGAGCTCCCGGCCTTTGACCTCGATCGCGACCGGCACGAGGTACTGTTGCAACTTCGCCTTGTCGATCTCGATGCCAAGACCCGGCGCCTCCGGCACGGTAATTTCGCCGCCGGAGTCCGGCACGATGTGATTGACGCTCAGGTCCCAGGCGAGCGCTCGGGGCGCGAACGGATATTCGGAGATCGTGTGGTCGGCGAGGCCGGCATAGGGTTGCAGCGAGGCGCTGAGCGCCAGATGCGACGTGAACGTATGATTGACATACGTCACGCCGCGGGCGACCGCGTAGTCGGCCACCGCCTTCGCCGGTCCGATGCCACCGATGCGGCCGCAGTCGATCTGAATGAAGCCGACGCGGCCGTAGTCGATCAGGTGGCGCGCCATGGAGATGTTGTGGGCGCCTTCGCCGCCGGCCAGGCGCACGCGCGGGCTTCGCGCGGCAAGGCTGCCATAGGCCTCCAGCGCGCTGGCATGGAAGGGTTCTTCGAGCCACATCGCCTTTGCCGCTTCGAGCGCCGGCAGTCGCTGCGCTGCTGCCTCCACATCCTCGCCCCAGATCTGGCCGGCATCGATCAGCAAGATGCCGTCCGCGCCGATCCCTTCGCGCGCCGCGGCCAGGTGATCGGCGTCGAGCGAGACGGCGCCGCGTCCGAACGGCCCCCAGCCGAACTTGGCGGCGCGAAAGCCTTTCGCGCGCGCGCGCCGGGCGGCCGCCAGCGTCTCGCTTGGCGTGGCGCCGAACAACTGCGAAGCGTAGGGCGTCTTCTTGTGTGCCTTGGCGTCGCCGAGCAGCCGGTAGACCGGTTCTTCCTTCGCCTTGCCCAGCAGGTCCCACATGGCGGTTTCGACGCCGGAGAGCGTATGGGCGGCCTGCAGGAGATCCATGCTGTCATAGCCGACTTGCGCGGCGATACGCGCGACGTCGGCAGGCTCGTTCAGCGGCGCGCCGAGGACCGACGCGCCGACGGGTCGACAGGCGCCGTGCGACATCGGGCAAACGAAAGCCGCGATCGAAACCAGCGGCGAAGCCTCGCACTCGCCCCACCCGACATGGCCACCGGCCCGCACACGCACGAGCAGCGCATCCTGGCTGCCGTCGGCATCGGTCGTGACCTCCGGCATCGACAGGTAGAAAAAATCGACAGCCTCGATCTTCATTCCTTCTCTCCGATATGGTACGGGCGGGGGCGTGGTTCCGAATCCATCGTCGCGGCCTATCGCACAACTCGGGGCCGCGCAGTGTCAATGGTCCGGCAATAGCCCGACGCACTGGGGGAAGGCTATGAAAATCGTCTCGATAAGATGCGTCGGCCTGGTCGGCGAAACGCCGAAAGGCGGCTGGACGGTCGAGCTCAAGCCCGAGGACAGCGTCCACACTCTCATCGCCGTGCACACCGACGAGGGCATCGTCGGTTACGGCAGCGTCTTCACCAACCACTTGCTGGTCGAGGCGGCGTTGCGCGTTCTCGAGCCGCTCTACCGGGGCGAGCATCCGCTCGAGCCCGAGCGCGTTTCGGAAAAGCTCGCGCAGAACAGTTTCTGGATGGGCATGGGCGGAACGCTGACTCATGCCATCAGCGGCATCGATATCGCGCTCTGGGATATCCTGGGAAAGGCGACGGGACAGCCGGTCGGCCGCCTGCTTGGCGGCAGATATCGCGACCGCGTGCTGCCCTATTGCTCTCTCCTCATGGAGGAGCCGGCGGCGATGCACGCCGCGGTGTCGCGCTTCAAGGCGCTGGGTTTCCGCGCCTTCAAGATCGGCTGGGGGCCGTTCGGCCGCCGCGGCGATTCCGGTCTCGACGAGGCCATCGTCGCGACGGCCCGCGATGCGGCCGGCGCCACGGCGCAGCTCATGGTCGATGCCGGCGGCAGCGATGCCTATTGGCCGAACGGCTTGAAGTGGGCGCTGCGGACGGCTGAGATGCTGGACCGCCATGACGTCTATTGGTTCGAAGAGGCCCTGAAGCCGGAGGCGATCGAAGACTATGTGCAACTGCGCCGGGCGAGTCCCGTGGCCATCGCCGCCGGCGAAGTCCTGACCCGGCGCCAGACTTTCCGCGCCTGGTTCGTCCAGGGCGCCCTCGACATCGTGCAGCCCGATGTCACCAAGGTCGGCGGCATCAGCGAGCAGCGCAAGATCGCCTGGATGGCCAACGAATTCGGCGTTCGCTACATCGGCCATGGCTGGAACACCGCCCTCGGCGTCGCCGCCGATCTCCAGCTGGCGTCGGTGTTCCCGGAGACGACGTTCGTCGAATACATCGGCGGATCTCCCTATGTCGACGGCATCACCAAAGGCGGATTCAAAATCGATGCCGAGGGCTATCTGGAGATTCCGGCCAAGCCCGGCCTGGGCATCGAGCTCGATCGCGCCGCCCTCGCGAAATACACGCGCGATCCGACGCCTTTGTTCGAGCCCTGAGCGAGCGGCGGCGATCGCCGCCGCGTCAGTACATCAGGAATCCGCCGGTGATGTTGATGGTCGCGCCCGTGATGAAGCCGCCATGCTTGCTGGCCAGGAAGACCACCGTACCCGCCATCTCCTCCGGTTCTGCGACACGCTTAAGCGGCGTGGCGTCGGTCATCGCCTTCAGCACCGCTGGGTCGAGACCATTCATGAGCATGGGCGTATTCACCTGACCCGGCGCGATCGTGTTTATGGTGATGTTGTGCGGCCCGTAGCTGCGCGCGAGGCTGCGCAGCAGGGAGACCATGCCGCCCTTGGAAGCCGCGTATACTGCGCCGCCGCCGAAGCTTCCGGTCCACCAGGCCTGCGAGGTGAAAGCGATGATGCGGCCCCCCTGACCCTGCGCCTTCATGACCTCGGCCGCCGCGCGGCAAAGGAAGAAGGTCGCTTTCAGATTGACGTCGATCTGGATGTCCCAGTCCTCCTCGGTGATGTCGGTCAGCGACGGCCGGCGCCGCAGCACCGCCGCCAGGTGTGCGAGCACGAAGAGGTTGCCGAACTCCTTCCGCGTCCGCTCGATCAGCGCCGTCTGAGCGGCGAGGTCGCGCAGATCGAGGGCCGCCGCGGCATGACCCTTGCCCGCCAACCCCGCGAGCACGCTCTCGACTGCCTGCCGATCGAGGTCCACCGCCATGACGCGGGCGCCGGCCATTGCGAACGCCTCGGCGACGGCCTTGCCAATGCCGCCGGCGGCGCCGGTGACGATCACGCCCTTGCCTTCCAGACCAGCTCCTACACTCCAGCTCATCGTGCATCCCCTGCCGCGTCCTCGATGAGCGCGACCGTACCCGTCCGGCAAAGTCGGCGCAAACGCGCGTCGGCGACAACGCGCGTCGGCATTGAATTGGCCTCGCCAGGCCGCGCCGCTATGCTGACGGGTCGGTGGCGCCTGCCACGGCGCGGATAGGACCACGGGAGATGGCATGATCATCGAAGGCATCGAGGCGTTTCCGCTGCACTATCCGGAGCCGCACGACAGCGGCAACAGCCGCTACGTCACCGTCGTGAAGCTCACGGCCACCGGCGGACAGATCGGCTGGGGTGAATGCATCTGCCAGTTCCCGGAGGCGGCGCTCGCCACCAAAGTGATCGTCGACGCTGGCCTCGCGCCGCTGCTGAAGGGCCAGGATCCCCGGGACACCGAGCGCCTGTGGCAGGCGATGCGCGATCGCTCCTGGTGGTACGGCAATGGAGGCATCGCCAGCTTCGCCATCAGCGCCATCGACATGGCGCTGTGGGACGTCAAGGGCAAGGCGCTCGGCATACCGCTCTACGAGCTGCTGGGCGGCAAGCGCACGGCCAAGCTGCGGGCCTGCGCCAGCGTCATCTTCGATACCGAAGATCTGCAGGCCACCCACGCCGAGTTCGCGGGCTACGTGGCGCGCGGCTACACGGCGGTCAAGGGCGGCTGGGGCAAGAGCCGCGCGGCCTCCTTCGGACTCGACCCCAAGCGCGATCTGGCGGTGGTGTCGACGATCCGCAAGGCGATCGGTCCCGATGTAGATTTCGTGGTCGATGTCGGCACCCACGTCAAATGGACATCTGCCCACGCCATCAAGATGGCGCGCGCCTTCGAGCCGTTCGACCTGTTCTGGATTGAGGAGCCGCTGCCGCAGGACGACGTCGTCGGCTACACGCGTCTGCGCCAAGCCGTCGCGACGCGCATCGCGACCGGCGAGAAGGAGTGGACGCTGCGCGCCTTCAAGACGCTGATCGAGGCGGGCGCCGTCGACATCGTCATGCCCGATGCCGGCAAGGCCGAGGGGGTCACCGGCTTCAAGAAGATCATCGACTTCGCCGCTGCGCACGGCGTTGGCTTCACGCCGCACTCCTGGTCGAGCGCCATCAACACGGCGGCGGCGGCCCATCTCTTCGCCAGCGCCGGCAACGGCGTGGTGTTCGAGCTGAAGCCCAATCCCTCGCCGATGCAGCATGAGCTTATCACCAAGCCCATCGAGCAGCGGGATGGCTATGTCGAGGTGCCGGCGGGGCCGGGCCTGGGGATCACCATCAATGAAGACATCATCGCACGATATCTGATGCGGTAGGGCAGTCGGCCTTGTTGGCTAAGCGCAAACGGCGCACAATTCCACATGGGAAGCCCGTCATCTCGGGGAAATCAGACAGATAGATCGTGATAGAGAGGTTAGCCATGGTGGCAACTTCGAAGATGCAAGACGACCCCGCCCCCGAGCAACTCGGCGGTCCGCTCCCCGCCGTGCTGCAGCCCGAGGACGGCGTCTCGTTCTGGCGGCCACAACCCACCAACGGCCACGTCACCGTCAAGACCAGCCCGTCCTATGGCGGCCCGCCCGGCATCACCATGGGAACCCAGACCATCCCGCCCGGCGGCTTCGTCGCCGAGCACAGCCACGACCGCCAGATCGAGATCCTGTTCTGCTATGCGGGCAAGGGCACGATCGAGGTCGACGGCGCGACGCACCGCTTCGAACCCGGCACCACCGTCATCGCCACCCCCTGGCTCAAGCACAAGATCGTCAACCCCGGGCCGGACGACCTCAAGATGACCTGGACGATGATGCCGGCCGGGCTCGAGACCTTCTTCCGCAAGATCGGTCGCCAGCGCCGACCTGGCGAGGCGCCGCCGCCACCCTTCGATCCGCCGCGCGCCGCCGCCGACATCCAGCGCGAAACCGGCTTCGGCGATCTCCAGAAATGACTCTCAAGCACGCTTTGACGTCGCGCGTGCGAAGGAATCCAAAAGGCGAACTCTGAGAGAGAGCTGCACCGACGTCGTGCGTCCTTCGAGACGCGCCCTTCGGGCGCTCCTCAGGATGAGGACGATTTTTGATGGCACTATGGAAATTCCTCATCCTGAGGAGGCCGCGGAGCGGCCGTCTCGAAGGACGCACGGC
>JBGPEQ010000120.1:0-8927 GCA_041482855.1 Dongiaceae bacterium
ATGCCATGACGGATGGCGCCGGCCTGGCCGGAAAGCCCGCCGCCGGTGACGGTGGCGACGACGTCATACTGGCCCAGGCGGTTGGTCACGCCGAAGGGCTGGGCGATCATCATTCGCAGCACGGGGCGGGCGAAATAGATCGCACCCTCGCGGCCGTTGACGGTCACCTTGCCGTTGCCCGGCTTGATCCAGACGCGGGCGACGGCATTCTTGCGCTTGCCCGTGGCATAGGCGCGCCCCTGCTTGTCGATCTTCGGCTCGGGCAGCGCCGCCGCCGGCGCCGCCGCCTGGGCCGCTCCGCGCAGGTCCTTGAGATCGGTGATGGTCTGGGTGTCCGTGCTCATCGGGAAGCGGTCCTCTTGTTCTTCGGGTTCATGCCCGCGACATCCAGCGCCTCCGGCTGCTGCGCCTCATGGGGGTGGGCGGTGCCGGGATAGACGCGCAGGTTCTTCATCTGCTGGCGGCCGAGAGGCCCGCGCGGGACCATGCGCTCCACCGCCTTCTCGATCAGGCGCTCGGGGTGCTTGCTGCCGAGGATCTGCCCGAAGGTCCGCCCCTTGATGCCGCCGGGAAAGCCGGTGTGGTAGTAGAAGACCTTGTCGGCCAGCTTGTTGCCGGTCACCTTCACCTTGGCGGCGTTGATGACGATGATGTTGTCGCCGCAGTCCATATGCGGCGTGAACGTGGTCTTGTGCTTGCCGCGCAGGCGGTCGGCGAGGATGCTGGCGAGACGGCCGAGAATGACGCCGTCGGCATCGACGACGTACCACTTCTTGGAAATCTCCGATGGCTTGGCGGAGTAGGTCTTCATGACGCTGATCTCGTTTCCTGGGAGGCGCGCAAATAGCCCGCCGCGCCGCGCAATGTCAACTGAAAAAGCTTCCAAATCGATGCTTTTCGTGTGCGGTATCATGATACCGCACAACGCGACCACGGCGACCCCATGAACTATGCCGAACTGAGCGAGGCCGAGATCAACCGCCAGTTCATGCCGCGCCTGGCCGTGCCGGACCATGAGGCGTGGTTGGCCGCCGATGCCGAGCTGAGCGAGGCCGCAACGCGGAGGCTCCGCTGCCATCTCGATATCGCCTATGGCGAGACTCCGCTCCAGAAGCTCGACATCTTCCCCGCCGCCCGCGCCCCCGCCCCGGTCCAGGTGTTCTTCCACGGCGGCTACTGGCGCGCCCTCGACAAGAGCACCTACCGTTTCATCGCGCTCTCGCTGGCGCCGGCAGGCATCGCGACCGTCCTCGTCAACTACGACCTCTGTCCTGCGGTCACGCTCGACGACATCGTCGGCCAGACGATCGCGTCCCTGGCCTGGGTCTACCGCAACGGCGCGGCCTATGGCTGCGATCCGCAGCGGCTCTACGTTTCCGGCAACTCCGCCGGCGCCCATCTGGCGGCCATGGCCCTGGCCCAGGATTGGAGCGCGCAGGGATTGCCCGTGGATCTCGTCAAGGGCGCCTGCTGCATCACCGGCATCTACGATCTGGCGCCCGTGCTGCGCATCGACGCCAATGCCGAGATTCGCCTCAAGCCCGCCATGGTCGCCCGCAACAGCCCGCTCTCGCTGCCCCTGCCGGCGCAGCCGCCCGTCATCGTCGCCGTCGGCGCCGACGAGACGCCGCTCTGGATCAAGCAGTCGACCGACTACGCCGCCATGCTGCGCGCGCAGGGCGTTCCGACCGAGCTGATGATCATCCCGGGCGTCCACCACTTCTCCATCACGCGCTCGCTCGCCGATCCCGCGGGCGTGCTGCCGAAGGCCATCCGCCGGCAGATCGGCGATTGAAATCCAGCGGATTGGTGGCCGCTCCGCCCCTTGGTCGTCGCCAATCCCATAGCTAGTATGGCATCGCCTCCGGTGATACTATTTCGTTGGCGATTATCTCTGCGGGCCGATGTGATGGAAACACGGCATGGTGAGGCATCGCTGAGCAGACACGAGGCCCGCAGAATGCGGATTTGCCCGGAGGAGCAACGGGCTCAGCCGCCAATGTTGTGGACTATGTGAACCATTCAGCGCCCAATGGCTGAAAGGCAAGCGTCGCAGACGGCGCGTGCTCAAAGTTTTGACCGACGACAGGGAGCTTCGGGAATGCCGAACCGGAAACCAACGACAACCGGGCCATGGGTCCGGCGAGGGCTCAGGCTTGGCGTGTTCGTCATCGCGTGCGCCGCGGTCATCATCGCGTCCTGGACCGTCGCCACGCGAATCCGCGCCGACGACTCCGAAGAAGTGCAGATCGCCCTGAGCTTGGCCAAGCTGCTGCAGGCGGGCAGGGCCGTGATCTCCAGCAACCAGGCCCTGATCAACGATCCGGACCGCGGCGACAAGGGCCTGAGCGGCGATGTCGTGCTGGCCGCGGCGACGGAAAACTACCAGAAGGCAACCGGACTGGACCCGCGTTCGGTCGCGCCGACGTCGCGCCAGGGCCGCCTGCTGCAAGCCGAGATGGCGGCCATCAAGGAAGTTGTCGACGAGAACCAGAGCTTCATCAACGAGAAGGGGGTCGGCTTCAAGGGCTTCATCCCGGCGATATTCGCGCGGCTGGTCACCGAGCGGTTGCAGGAGAAGGTCGGGGCGGAAGTGCAAATCAAGGTCACGGCGCCGCCCGCGCTCGTGAGAAATCGCAAATCCAGGCCCGACGACTGGGAAAAATCGATCATCGAAGGCAAGTTCCTGGCGCCCGACTGGACCCGCGGCCAGGTGTTCTTCCAGACGCAGCCGAATCAGGGCCGCGATGCCTTCAGGGTGATGGTGCCGGAGTACTACGCAAAGTCGTGCCTGTCCTGCCACGGACAGAAGAAGGGCGAAGTGGATATCACCGGCTATCCGAAGGAAGGCGCCAGCGAAGGCGACCTCGGCGGAATCATCAGCATCACGCTGTTCCGCCTGCAGCAATGACGACGACTTCCCGAATGAGAGGCAAAGCGGATTTCGGCATGTCCCGGCTCTCCATTACCGCCCGCCTGGTGCTGCTTTCCGCCGCCCTCCTGATCATCCTTATTGCCACCAACTTCTATCTGAATCGGGAACTCAAGGACGGCGCGGACGCGCTCGTTGCCGAGGCCCGCTATGTCGAGACCCTGAGGACCGCGAGCGCCGCCGAGAAGTCCTTCGGCGATCTGAAATATTGGCTCACCGACCTGGCGGTCAGCCTGCTCAACCTCTCCGAGGAGAAAGCGCGGGACGCCAAGGGTCGGCTCGACGGTCAGCTCACGACACTCGAACCTTACGACGCGGCCGCCGTCGCCGCCATTCGCCAGGAGGTGGACGCCCTGATGGCGCGCGCCTTCGAGGCGGTCGATGCCTACACGAACGATCGGCGCGTGATCGGCAATTCGCTGATGGCCGTTGCGCGCGTGCATATCTCGGCCGTGGACGATCAGCTGGCGCAAATGGTCGCCAGGCTGCGCGATCAGGCGGCGCGGGCAAGCGAGGCGGCGCAATTGCGATCGGCCCAGGCGGTCCGCGTGTCCTGGGCGATCGTCGTCGCGGCTACCCTTTTCGCGCTCGCGCTGACGGTCCTGATCCTGCGTTCCATCGTGCTGCCGCTCGGCCGCATACGAGAAGCCATGGCGGCGCTCACGAGCGGGCGCACCGATGTCGAGATATCCTTGAGCGGCCATGACGAGCTGGCCGCCATGGCGCGCACGCTCGCGCTGTTCCGCGCGAGTCTGGTCGAACGCAACCGCTTGGCCGACGAGCGCGAACATGCACTCAGGCGCCTCGAAGTCGCCCGTGACGAAGCGACGGCGGCCATCCAGATCCTGCAGGTTACATTCGACCATATGGCCCAGGGCGTCACGATGTTCGACGGGGCAGGCAAGCTGGTGGCCTGGAACCAGCAGTTTCGAGATCTGCTCGGCGTGCCGGACACGCTGTTGGGCAAGACCGCCACCTTCGCCGACTTCATCCGCTATCTTGCGGTGCGCGGCGACTTCGGGCCGGGCGATCCCGAGCAGCAGGTGCGCAAGCGGCTGGCGAGTCTGGACAAGCCTTATGTGGGCGCGCGCACGCTGCCCGACGGCCGAGTGCTCGAGGTCCGTAGGAACACTGTGCCGGGCGGCGGCTTCGTCTCGATGTACACGGAAATCACCCAGCAAAGGCAGGCACAGGCGCAGATCGAGTTGGCGCGCAACCGGTTGAGCGATGCAATCCAAAGCATCTCGGACGGCTTTGCGCTGTGGGATCAGGAGGAACGCCTTGTCACGTTCAATGATCGCTGCCGGCAACTCCTGAAGCTCGAGAATCAGTTTGCGGTCGGCATGACGTTCGAGGCGCTGATCCAGGCGCTGGCGGGACGGCGCGCGCGGGACGTCGGCGGGAACGATGATGCCGAGGCCTGGATCGCGAAGCAGCTCGCCTCTCATCGCAGCGCCGCCGACGACGAGGATCTGCAGCTCGACGATGGCACCTGGCTGCGGGTCGGTTCTCATCGCACCCAGGAAGGCGGCGTCGTCACGACCTGGGCCGATATCAGCGCCTTGAAGCACCGCGAACTCGAACTGGCGGACCTGGTCGCCCGGCTCGAGGTGGCCCGCGATCAGGCGACCGAGGCCAACCGGATCAAGAGCACGTTCCTGGCCAATATGAGCCATGAGCTCAGAACGCCCCTCAACGCCATCATCGGCTACAGCGAGATCCTGGAGGAGGAGGCCCGGGACAAGGGGCTCGAAGATCTGCTGCCGGATATCGACCGGATCGAGGCGGCCGGCCGGCATCTGCTCGGCGTCATCAACGACATTCTCGACCTGTCGAAGATCGAGGCCGGCCGCATGGACATCTATCTCGAGGATATCGATCTCGCCACCCTGGTCGGGGAAATCCAATCGATGATCAGCCCGCTGGCGGCCAAGAACGGAAACACGCTGGAGGTGATCTGTCCGGCGGGCATTGGCCGGATGCGATCGGACTTGACGAAGGTCAAGCAGAGCGTGCTGAACCTGCTGGGAAACAGCAGCAAGTTCACGACCGCCGGCAGGATTACCCTGACGGTTTCGCGAAATCTGGCGGCAACGGGCTCCGCCCTGAGCTTCCGGGTATCCGATACCGGAATCGGCATGAGCGAGGCCGAAGTCGCGAGGTTGTTCCAGGCTTTCACGCAGGCCGACACCACGACCACGAAACGCTTCGGCGGGACCGGCCTCGGCCTCGCCATCACCAAGCATTTCTGCGACATGCTCGGCGGCGATATCGCCGTCGAAAGCGAGCCCGGCAAGGGTTCGACATTCACGATCACGCTGCCCGATCGGGGGACCACCGAGAGCGCTTCGATAGCGGCCGAGCCGAGAGTCTCGGAGGTCGCGGTTGGCGCCACGACCGTGCTCGTCGTCGACGACGATCCGGTGTCGCTCGACCTCTTGAGCATGACCCTCGGAAAGGAGGGCTACCGGGTCATCCACGCCCGCACCGGCGAGGAAGCGCTTGAACAGGCCCGCGCGCATCGCCCCCAGGCGATCACGCTCGATGTGCTGATGCCGCGCATGGACGGCTGGTCGGTGCTGGTCGCACTCAAGGCCGATCCGGTCCTGCGCGACATTCCCGTCATCATGGTGACCGTGCTGAAAGACCGCGGCCTGGCCTTCTCGCTCGGCGCCTCGGATTTCATGACCAAGCCGGTGGACCGCGCCGGTTTGACGTCGATGCTGCGCCAATACAGGACCGGCGGCGCCGACGGCCTCGTTTTCATCGTCGAGGACGATCCGTCGACCCGCGACGCCACGCGCCGGCTGCTGGAGAAGCTCGGCCTCACGGTCGCGGAGGCGAGCAATGGCCTGGAAGGGCTGCGCTGGCTCGATGGCCATCCGGCGCCGGCGCTGATTCTGCTCGACCTGATGATGCCGGTCATGGACGGGTTCGTGTTTCTCGAAGAGCTCCAGCGCCGGCCCGGTCTCGGCAACGTCCCGGTCGTGGTGCTGACGGCGAAGCAGCTGTCCCCGGAAGAAATAATTGTCCTGACGGGCCGGACGCAACGGATCATGACGAAACAGGCGACATCGAACGTCGAGCTCGTTGCCGCCATTCGCAAGTGCGTGCAGCGCCATCTGGACGAAGGGCCGACGCTGCGCGCGCAAGGCCAGACGACATCCGGGGAGCGCCAGGCAGGATGAGGAAGCGATGACGAAGATCCTATTGGTCGAGGACAACGAGATGAACCGCGACATGCTCTCTCGCCGGCTCATTCGCAAAGGCTACGAGGTCATCATGGCGCTCGACGGCCGCCAGGCGGTCGAGATGGCGGCAGCGGATAATCCCGATCTGATTCTCATGGATATGAGCCTGCCGGTCATCGACGGCTGGGAGGCGACACGGCAAGTGAAATCCGCGCCGGCAACCCGCGCCATCCCCGTCATCGCGCTCACCGCCCACGCCATGGCCGGCGACCGCGAGAAGGCGATCCAGGCGGGTTGCGACGACTACGATACGAAGCCGATCGACTTCCCGCGCCTGCTCGAAAAAATGACATCGTTGCTGGAACGGAAGCAGGCGTAGGCTGGCAGGCGGCAGGGCCAACGAAGAAATCAGGAAGGAACAATGGTCGCCCCGCCAGAGCAACGCTCCGAAGACTTCCTGAAGGTCGCGCTCCTGGCGCACGTCCGCCAGGACTTCAGCGCGCCGGTCAGCGCGATCGTCGGCTATACCGAGATTCTGATCGAGGATGCCCCTCGCTACGGCCTCGAGCGCTTCACCGCCGATCTCGGCAAGATGTATCAGGCCGGCCTCGGGCTTCAGCATCTCATCGACGATCTGCTCGACCCCGGCGTCCTGGCCGCGCGAGCCGGAGAATCCGGCTATGACGACTTCAAGGGCAGGCTGCGCCACGACCTGCGGACGCCCATCACCGCCCTCAAGGGCTATGGCGAAATGCTGCTCGAGGATGCCCAGGATGCCTCGGCGGACGTCTTCATCGACGACCTCCAGAAGATGCTGAATGCGGCGAAGCGATTGCTCGCCCGCGTCGACAGTCTCGTCGAATTCGCCAGCGGCGACGGTGTCGAATCCGCTGCTCTGGCAGCGGTGGTGGCCGAGCCCGACGCGCCCCTGCTGGCTACACTCAGACGGATCGCCCGCCCCCACGGCGGCGGAATCGTCGGCGACAAGACGGACGCATACAGAATTCTCATCGTCGACGATCATGAATCGAACCGCGATCTTCTGTCGCGGCGGCTGACGCGCGAGGCCCATCGCGTCGTCACGGCCGCGAGCGGGGAGAGCGCCCTGGCGCTCGTCGAGCAGGAGCAATTCGACCTCATCCTGCTCGACCTTCTGATGCCTGGCATGAGCGGCTACGAGGTGCTCGAGCGGCTCAAATGCGATCCGCGCCACGGCGACATACCCGTGCTGATGATTTCCGCCCTCGACGAGATCGACAGCGCCGTGCGCTGCATCGAGGCGGGCGCGGAGGACTATCTGGCGAAACCGTTCGACCCTGTGCTGCTGCGCGCGCGCGTCAACGCGTGCCTCGAGAAGAAGCGGCTGCGCGACCGCGAGAAGATCATCCTGCAGCAGCTGCGCGTCGAAAAGGACAAGTCCGACGCGTTGCTCCTCAACATATTGCCGGAGCCGATCGTCGCGCGGCTGAACCTCGGCGAGAGCATGATCGCCGACCACATCGCCGACGCGACGATCCTGTTCGCCGACCTCGTCGGCTTCACCAGTCTGTCAACGCGACTCTCCGCAACCAGGCTCGTCCACCTGCTGAATGCGTTGTTTTCGGATTTTGACCGGTTGTCCATGCAGTTCGGGTTGGAGAAGATCAAGACGATCGGCGACGCCTACATGCTGGCCGGCGGCCTCTTGGCGCCGAGTCCCGACCACGTCGAAGCCGTCGCCGATATGGCCCTCGCCATGCGCGAGGCCTTGCACGCCGCCAGCGATCGGCTCGGCGAGCCGCTGCAGATACGCATCGGCATGCACACCGGCTCCGTCGTCTCCGGCATCATCGGCACGCACAAATTCATCTTCGACGTCTGGGGCGACACCGTGAACACGGCAAGCCGCATGGAATCCCACGGCACCAACAATGAAATCAACGTATCCGTCGCGACCTATCTTAGACTGCGCGAGAAGTTCATCTTCCAGCCTTGCGGCATCATCGACCTGACGGGCAAGGGCCCCATGGAGGCATATTTCCTCCGCGGACGCCGAATGTGATTTCGGGAGGCCGGCATGAATTGGCTGTCACTCACTTGGATGGGCTGGCAGGACTGGGCAGGAAACATTTGTTACATAATCCTTGCGATCTCCTATGCCGTATCGAACATCTATTGGCTGCGCAGCCTCGCGATGGTCGCGCTCGCGATGGAGATGGTCTACTTCTTCTTCGGTGCCGAGCGGCCGCTCTGGATCGGAATCGGCTGGAACGTCGTTTTCATCGGCACCAACGCCATCCAGCTCGCGCTCCTCACCCGCGAGCGGCTGCGCGTCCGCTTCAGCGATCAGGAGCGGCTGCTGCATGGCGGGCTGTTCCGCGAACTGACGCCGGTCGACTTCAACCGATTGCTGAAGGCGGGCGAGTGGCGCGACGTCGCTGAAGGCACTCTCCTGGCCCGCGAGGATGCCCCGATCGACGAAGTGTCCGTGATCGTCGCCGGCGCCGCCAAAGTCGAGGTCGGCGGCAAGCTGGTCGCGCTGTTGCAGCCGGGCGCCTTCATCGGCGAGATGAGCTTTCTCACCAAGGACAATGCCTCGGCCGACGTGACCACCGCCACCCCCAGCCGCCTCTTCAGCGTCAGCAAACCGCAGCTCGAAGCGCTGTTCGCAAACAATGCCGGGATCAAGACGGCGATCCATCGCTTGATCGGCCAAGATCTGGCGCGCAAGCTCCTGTCGGCGAGTCACTGACAAAAAGAATGGCCTTCCGAAGCGTGAGCTGCGGAACGCCAAGGATCCCGCGGCCCGTGGGTGGGTGAGTCAG
>JBGPEQ010000121.1:0-8912 GCA_041482855.1 Dongiaceae bacterium
CGCGAACGCGAGGTCTTCCATCAGCTCATCGTCGGCCATCCGAACAAGGTCATCGCCTACAACCTGGGCATCAGCGCCCGGACGGTCGAGATCCACCGCGCGCGCGTCATGGAGAAGATGGAAGTACGAAGCCTGCCCGAGTTGGTCCGGCTCGCGATCGGGGCCGGTGTCGAAATGCCGACCTGACGGTCAGGCGGCGCCGTTCGTACGCGGGCCGGCCGTTGCGGCGCGATTGCCGCGCAATGCGGTCTCGATTGCATTCATCAGGATCTGATCGTCCACCGGCTTTTCGAGAAAGGCGACGGCGCCCGCTTCGAGCGCTCGCGCCCTGGTCTGGGCGTCGCTGCGGCCGGTGATGACGATGACCGGCAACGGCACACTGCGGCGGGCCAGCGTGTTCATCACGTCGAAGCCGCCCATGGCCGGCAGATGGAGATCGAGGACGAGACAGCTGTTCTCGACCGGGTCGAGGCCATCCAGGAACTCCGGCACGGAGCCGAAGTCCCGCACCGACAGGTGATAGGATTCCAGCAGGATCTTCAGGGAGTCGCGGACCGCGTCGTCGTCGTCGACGACGTAGATCGTTGGTTGAGATGCGTCAGCCAAGTCCAACTCCCTGTTGGTCGCTCGCGTCGCTCTCTGAAAGCCGCGGCGGCGGGCAGCATGGGCCTCAAGCTACCCTCAGGGCGGGGACCGGAGAATCCGGAGTTTCCCTTATGGACGGCAGATTCCTCCTATACGCAGAACTACCTACGTAACACTCCGAATTTCATTGCGGCGGCGATCGCCTCATAGTGCCGCTCGAACGGCGCGACGGGCGCCAGCGCAGAAAAATGCCGCCATGAGAGGCGGCCCCGGTCTGCGCTTTTACCCAACCGATGAATTCTCCTGTCAGGGAGGTCGCGATGACGAACGGCAACGACTCGACCCCAATCATGTGGCGGGCGCAGCACGGCGCCGATCGCGTCGTGCGACAGGTGTCCGCAGCCATCGCAGGCGCGGTCGACGCGATCGAAACGCAGCACCGGCGGCGCGTATTGGAACGGCAGCTCGACGCCCTCGATGACTGCGCCATTGCGGACATCGGGATCGCGCGGGAACAGATTCCCGCCATCGCCGCTGCCTGGCCCGATGCGCCGCAGTTGCTGCGCTGGATGATGGAGCGTCTCGACGTTGCGCCGGAGTCGCTCTTGGGCGATCCGAACCTGCGTCGCGAGATCGAGTGGAATTGCGTGGCTTGCCCCAACCGGAGCCAGTGCCACCGCTGGCTCAGGTCGGCGAAGCCTGCCGACGCCTACCGATCGTTCTGCCCCAATGCCGCGGGGCTCGACCGGCTCGCGACGGCGCAGGCCGCGAGCCGCTAAGGCGTCATCGTCAGGACGGGCGGACGAACCGGCGTGGCCGTTCAATTCGCCGACCCTCCAATCGCGCCCGGCGCGCGACGTGGTTGGGCGGTCTTCGGCTATGGATTTCGCCCGTTCTTCCTGCTGGCGGCACTCTATGCGCCGGCGGCCGTGGCAGCGTGGTTGCTCGTCCTCATGGGCGTCCTTCCAGACCCGGCCTACATGGGCGGTCCGCTGCTGCACAGCCATGAGATGGTCTTCGGGTTCGCGATCGCCGGCGTGCTCGGCTTCCTCACGACCGCGCTGCCCAACTTCGCCGGCGCCACGCCGCTGACGGGCCGGCCGCTGGCCGTCCTGGCCGCTGCCTGGCTGGCCGGACGCCTGGCGCTGTGGACGGCCGATTGGCTGCCGCCTCTGCTGGTCGCCGCCGCCGACCTCGCCCTCGTGCCGGTGGCGCTCGTGCTGCTGTTGCGCTCCCTGCCACGTCATCCCAACAGGCGCATGCTCGTCTTCCCCGCGCTGTTCGCGATCTTCGCGGCGGCCAACGCGCTCACTCATGCCGAAGCGCTTGGCTGGACAGCGGACACGGGCGCCCTCGGCGTCACCCTCGGCATCAACGTCATTGCGGTCCTCGTCGCGATCATCGGCGGCCGCATCGTCCCGAGCTTCACCGCCAACGCGTTGCGCGCCGCCGGCTCGCCGCTGCTGCCGCGCTCGTTCCGCGCGCTCGACGCGACCGCCATCGGCGCGACCGCCGCCGTTGCCCTCGCCATGCTGGCGGTCGGCGATGGCCCCGTCGTCGGTGCCGTCGCGCTGCTGGCCGGCCTTGCCAACGCCGCGCGGCTCTCGTTCTGGCGCGGCGTGCAGACGGTTCGCACTCCCATCCTGTTCGTCCTGCATGTCGGTTATGGCTGGCTCGCGGCGGCACAACTGCTCAGGGCGGCCGCCGAATTCGGCGGACCCGTGCCCGGCAGCGCAGCTTTCCATGCCCTGACGATCGGCTGCTTCGGCACGATGATGCTCGCCGTCATGTCGCGAGTCGCGCTCGGCCACACCGGCCGCGCCATCCGCGCGCACCCGCTGACCGTCGCCGCCTACCTCCTCGTCAGCGCCGCCGCGCTCCTCCGCTTCGCGGCCGCCCTGCTGCCGGATCTCCAGATGGCGTTGCTGTCGGCCGCCGCGGCCAGCTGGATCGCCGCCTTCGCGCTGTTCCTCACCATCTATGCACCGATCCTGCTCGGCCCGCGCGCGGACGGCAGGCCGGGGTGAGTCGTCCCTAACGCGCAAGCCCTGTTGCTCTGTCGGGAATCGGCGGATAATCAAGCGCATGACCCGCAAGCTCTTCGGCACCGACGGCATCCGCGGCACGGCCAACCTGGAGCCGATCACCGCTGACATGGCCCTCAAGGTGGCGCTCGCCGCCGGGGCCCAGTTCACCCGCGGCGATCACCGCCACCGCGTCGTCATCGGCAAGGATACGCGGCTCTCCTGCTACATGCTGGAATATGCGCTCACCTCCGGCTTCCTCGCCGCCGGCATGGACGTGCTGCTGACCGGGCCGCTGCCGACGCCGGCCATCGCCATGCTCACCCGCGCCATGCGGGCCGACGTCGGCGTCATGATCTCGGCCTCCCACAATCCCTTCGACGACAACGGCATCAAGCTGTTCGGTCCCGACGGCTACAAGCTCTCCGACGAGATCGAGGCGGCGATCGAGGCGCGCATGGCCGCCGGCAAAGGCGCGCCGCTGCCGACGGGAAATCGCCTCGGCCGCGCCAAGCGCATCGACGACGCGCCCGGCCGCTATATCGAATCCGTGAAGAACAGCTTCCCCAAGGGCCTCAGCCTCGCCGGCCTCAAGATCGTCGTCGATTGCGCCAACGGCGCCGCCTACAAGGTGGCGCCGACCGTGCTGTGGGAACTCGGCGCCGAGGTCGTGCCGATCGCGGTCGAGCCCGACGGCACCAACATCACCCGCGAGTGCGGCGCCGTCGCCACCTCGGTCATGCAGGAGCAGGTGGTGGTGCATGGCGCCGATCTCGGCCTCGCCCTCGACGGCGACGCCGACCGCCTGATCGTCGCCGACGAGACCGGCGCCGTCATCGACGGCGACCAGCTGATGGCCCTGGTGGCGCGCTCCTGGAGCGAGGCCGGCCACCTTGCGAAAGCCGGCATCGTCGCCACCGTGATGTCGAACCTCGGCCTCGAACGCTTCCTCGGCGGTCTCGGCCTGTCGCTCGTGCGCACGCCCGTCGGCGACCGCTACGTCGTCGAGCGCATGCGCGCCGACGGCTACAACGTCGGCGGCGAGCAGTCCGGCCACATCATCCTCAGCGACTACGCCACGACAGGCGACGGCCTGATCGCCGCGCTCCAGGTGCTGGCGGTGCTCGTGCAATCCAACCGCAGTGCCAGCGAAGCCGGCCGCCTGTTCCAGCCGCTGCCCCAGCGCCTCGTCAGCATCCGCTTCAACGGCGGCCAGCCGCTCGACAACGGAAAGGTGAAGGAGGCCATCCGTGCGGGTGAAGCGACTCTTGGAAATGCCGGCCGTATCCTCGTCCGCAAATCCGGCACCGAACCGGTGATCCGCATCATGGCGGAGGGCGAAGACGAGAAACTCGTCAGCCGCATAGTCGACGACATCGCGGCGGCGATACGGGCGGTGGCGGGGTAAGCGATCGCAGGTTTGGCTAGACCGGGAGTGTGGCGATTCATCAGATCATGCTTTACGGCGATCGACGCGACGCCGGGGCGAGACAGGTCGCGCGAATTGAAGTCGACGTAGAATTCAAGCATCGGCAATTCCCATCGGCCGAAGAGTCGGAAACGTCATGCCGCTCGTATCAATACCTCCGCAGGAATCTTGAGTTCCTTGTGCAAGCGCCGGATCATCGCCAGCGACAGCGGACGCTTGCGGTTGAGGATCTCCGACACCTTTGACTTCGAGCCGATGATCTTGACGAGATCGGAGCGCTTCATGCCCATCTGGTCCATGCGGAACTTGATCGCGTCGATCGGGTCCACGCGCCGCGGAGAATGGACACGCGCCTCATGCGCTGCGACAATTGCCGCCTGAGCGCGAAGTCGCGCACCGTCCTCGGGTGTCGCAGCGTTCATCAACGAGGAAACAAGGGCGCGCGCGGCCTCATAGTCTCGTTGCGACTCGATCACAATCAGCTCGGCTTTCATCAGATCGTCTCCACATCGATGTTGTCGTATTCGGCGTGGGTGCCAACGAACCGGATGTCGATGACTCCAAACCGATAGTTGACCGCAACCACCAATCGGAATCGGTTCCCGGAGATGTTGAACACCAGTCGGCCGCCGCCGATCACACTTGCCGACGCGAACTGGCGCTTGACCTCGGCCGGGCTCTTCCATTCGGCGGCCATGGCCTCGGCGAGCCAGGCGTCGAACTGTCTCCGTGCAGCCGCGATACCCACATGACCTGCCCGCTCCGCGAAGTAGTCTTCGGCGATCAATCGCCCGTTTACGAGCATTTGACACTATATCAGTTCCCAAGAAGGGAACCACGTGAATTCGGGCGAGGCGAAACGGGTCGGCACAGGATTGGCTTGGCGGCGGGCGTCGAATAGGGAATGGCGCGTCCGACTTCGCCACCGGCGCCCAGAGAATTTCCAACTGCAATTCCGGCCGCTTCCTCGTCCGCAAATCCGGCACCGAGCCGGCGATCCGCGTGATGACCGCGGGCAAGGATAGAGTAGCTCGCCAACCGCATCGTCAAATGCGTGCAGCACCGCTTTGTCCATTCTTGATTAAGATCCGGTCAAGGCCTGTCTGCCGGCTCGTCTCAGCCCGGCTCGCGCGCCCGCCGCCGCCCATCCAGCCACTCCGACCCAATGACCAACGCGCCGCTGGCGATGATGAGGGCGGCGCCGAGGAAGACGGCAATTCTCGGTACGTCGCCCCAGATCAGGTAGGAGAGGGCGAAGGCCGACAGCAGAGAGGTGTATTCGAAGGGCGCGATCAGCGAGGCCGGGGCCAGCCGGAAGCTCTCGAGCAGGATGTATTGGGCGGCGGCGCCGGCGATCCCGATCGCCACCATGAGCGCGATCTCCCACGCGTCCGGGTGGGTCCAGGACCAGGGCAAGGTCGCCGCGCAGAACACGACGAAGGCGGCGTTGGAGAACAGCATCTGCATCATCGTGGTCTCGAAGGCGCTGATGCGGCGAACGAGGATGTTGGAGTAGGCCCACAGCAATGCTGCCAGCAGCGTCAGAAATATCGGCATGGCGCTCACGGTGGCGCCGGGCTCGCAGGCGACGATCACCCCGAAGAAGCCGACGCCGGTGCCGGCCCAGCGCTGCCAGCGCACCTGCTCCTTCAGCAGCATCACCGAGAGCGCGGTCACCATCAGCGGCGCCGCGAAATAGATCGTGACGAGCTCGGCCAGTTGCAGGTCGCGCGCCGCCCGGTAGTAGCAGAGCCAGGCGGCCAGGATGACGACACCGCGCAGCAGCAGCGGTCCCTTCCTGGTCGATACCAGCACCTGCCGGACCAGTGGCGCGCGTCCTATGACCAGGCAGAGCAAGGTGATGGTGAGGCTGCGGACGAGCAGGATCTCCCACACCGAATGATCTTTCACCAGCCATTTGACGGCCGCATCCTGTACCGAGAACAGGAAATACCCGGCCACCGCCAGGGCGATCGCGGCCATGCGGGGCGGCAAATGTCGTGTCAGAACGGAATTCACAAACGACTGTCGTCGGAGCGGAACATGCAGACAGGATCCCCGGGTCAACCTGCCCAGACTCCCGCCGATCCGTCAACCTCGGCCGGTACTCAAGAACGGGGAACGCAGATGCACTTTCGCAACGCACACGGCGCGCAAAGTGCATCAGCACTTGTCGGTGCTCAACTGCGGTTTGATTTCGTCCTTGTCGATGCTTATGCCGACCTTCGCGATCACTCACCCATCATCCACTCCGTGTCATTCCCGCGAAAGCGGGAATCCAGGGCTACAGAACCGTCGCTTGTCCTGGACCCCCCGCTTTCGCGGGGGCGACATCCAAGGAAGACGGGAATGAGTCATAAACCGCTACTCACACGATCGCCTGCTGAAAGTCCGGCGTGCCCCGCGCCAGCGCATTGATGATCGAGAGCGCGTGCCGCAGCTCGTCGCGGTCGCGGGCGGCGGAAAGGCAGATGCGGACCGCCGGCGGCACGGGCTTGCCGACCGCGAACACCTCGGCCGGCGTGATGATGACGCCGCGCTGGCGCATCTCGGCCGCGAAATGGGCGGGCATCCAATACTCGGGCAGCGTCAGCCAGCCGTGGAAGCCCGCGGGATAGGCGGCGTAGGACAGGCCCTGCAGCATCTCCCGCGCGATCGACTGGCGCGCGATCGCCTCGTTACGATACTGCATGCCCAGACGCTCGCCGGTGCCATCGGTGATCCACTTGCTCGCGAGTTCGGCCATCGGCGGCGACGCCATGATCGTGGTCGCGCGCACGCTCGTGGTCACGCGTTGCACGAATTCGGGCGGCACCGCGGCGTAGCCCATGCGCAGGCCGGGCGCGATCGCCTTCGACAGGCTGGCGAGATAGAAGCCGAGCTCGGGCGCGTGGGTGACCAGGGGCGCCGGCCCGCTCTTGACGAGGAAGCCATAGATATCGTCCTCGACGATCGGCACGCCATGGCGCTGCGCGATCGCCGCGATCTCGCGCCGGCGTTCCTCCGGCATGTGGGCGCCGCTCGGGTTCTGCAGGCTCGGCATGCAGAAGAGGGCACGCGGTCGGCCGCTGCGGCAAGCCCGGTCGAAGGCATCCGGCAGGATGCCCTGGGAATCCATCGCCAGCCCGACCAGCTCGAAGCGGAAGAGGTCGGCGAGCGCCTTCACGCCGGGATAGGTCACCGCCTCCGTCAGCACGACGTCGCCGGGCCCGGCGAGCGTGCCGAGCACCACGGCCATTCCATGCTGGCCGCCGGTGGTCACGACGATCTGTTCGGGAGAAACGTTCAGGCCATGCCGCTTGATCCAGGCGGCGCCGGCCGCGCGATGGTCGGCGCGTCCGCGGTGCGGCTGATAGTCGAGCAGGTAACCTAAGCCGCCGTTCGCGGCCATCTCCTGCAGTCCCCGCGACAACACCGCATCGGCGTCCGGCCGGGACGGGAAGTTCATGCTGAGATCGATGACCGGTTCGCCGATCGCGAAGTCCTGCGTGTGGACCGGCAGCGACCGCCCGGAGCGGTCGCGGATATAGGTGCCGCGCCCGACCTCGCCCTTGATCAGCCCTCGTCGCTCGGCCTCGCTGTAAGCGCGCGTCACTGTGCCGACGGTGACGCCGAGTCGATAGGCCAGATCGCGGTGGGTCGGCAGTCGGTCGCCGGCGCGCAGCTTGCCATTGTCGAGATCGAAGGCGAGGGCGTCGACGATCGCGAGATAGCGCGGACCGCCGACTTCCGAGAGATCTGGTTGCCAAATTGTCATGGTGACAATATTTGACTTGATCGATATACAATGTCAATACAATATTCGATTGTCACTGACTTGTGCAGTTTATAGCAAGGCTATCGGAGGATTGTATGCATACAATGGTGGGTGTGGAGCGGCCACCCGGTCGGGCGTCTGCTCCTGAAAGACGTGGGTCGACGGCAATCGGATCGCGGGCGGCGTCCTTGCTGCGGCACATTCTGACTTGGCCGGAGCGGGCCCGGGAGCGGCGGGCGCTGCTGGCGCTCGACGACTGGGCGCTCAAGGACATCGGCCTGACGCGCGCCGACGTGATGCAGGAATGCGACAAGCCGTTCTGGCAGGAGTAAGGCAGGACATCCCATGGACCTCGCGATGTACCAAGTCGACGCCTTCACCGATCGTCTGTTTGCAGGCAATCCCGCGGCCGTGTGCCCGCTCGAGGCCTGGCTGCCGGACGCCGCCATGCAGGCCATCGCGGCGGAGAACAATCTCTCGGAGACCGCCTTCTTCGTGCCGCGCGGCGAGGACTACGATCTGCGCTGGTTCACGCCGACGCTCGAGACGGACCTGTGCGGCCACGCTACTCAGGCCTCCGGCTTCGTCGTGATGAACCGGCTGGCGCCGCAGAAATCCGAAGTGCGCTTCCACACCAGGAGCGGCGCGCTCACGGTCACGCGCCAAGGCGACATGTTCGCGATCGATCTGCCGGCCCAGCCGCCGGTGCCTTGCGCGATGCCGCCGAAAGTCGTGGCCGCGCTCGGCCGCAAGCCCACGGAGATTCTGGGCGCGGTCAAGTATCTCGCGCTCTACGAGAGCGAGGCCGATGTCGCCGCGCTGGCACCGGACACGGCCGCGCTTGCGGACATCGACCGCGACGGCGTCATCGTCAGCGCGCCGGGCCGAGATTGCGATTTCGTCTCGCGCTACTTCGCGCCCCATGCCGGCATCCCCGAAGATCCCGTGACCGGCTCGGCCCACTGCACGCTCGTGCCCTATTGGTCCAGGCGGCTCGGCAAGACCAAGCTGCATGCGCGCCAGATCTCGCAGCGTGGCGGCGAGCTGTTCTGCGAGCTGCGCGGCGACCGCGTCGTCGTCGCCGGCCGCGCCGCGCTCTATCTCGAAGGCAGGATCC
>JBGPEQ010000122.1:0-8856 GCA_041482855.1 Dongiaceae bacterium
AGCCTGTCGCGCGTGCTCGGCCAGCTCGTGCGCCAGGGTTTCATCACCCAGCGCCCGGGACCGCGCGACCGCCGCCAGCGCCTGCTCGAGCTGACGGCGCAGGGCGCCGAGCTGGAGCGCCGCCTGACCGAGGCCCAGCGCGCCCTTGTCGCCCGCGCCTACCGCGCCGCCGGCGCCGACGCCGTCGACGGTTTCCGCAAGGTCCTGCTCGGCCTCATCAATGACCAGGACCGCACGAAGTTCCTACGCCCCGCAGCGGGCCCGCGGCGATAGTAAAGTGAACCGCAGAGACGCAGAGACGCAGAGATGTAGGGGCGACCGGAGGGTCGCCCGGCCATCCGTCGCACCATACCGCGGGCGACCTTCCGGTCGCCCCTACGAGTTTTCTCTGCGTCTCTGCGTCTCTGCGGTTCATCTTCGTTCAGCGCACCCATGAACCAGCCACCCCAGCTCCGCGTCGGCGATTTCGCCCCAACGGCGATCCTGCAGGACCAGCGCGGCGAGGCGATGGCGTTCCATCATCAGCAGGTGGCCGGGCACCCCGTTGCAGTCCTGCTCTGCCGCGACGCGCAGGCGACGGATGCGCTTCTGCGCCTGCGCGAAATGCATGCGGAGTTTGCCGCAGCGGATGCGCGCGTCCTTGCCGTGAGTCGAGCGGGCATCGCTGACAACAGGGCGCTCGTCGAGACTCAGCAGCTGCCGTTCGCGATTCTCGCGGATCCCCGCGGCGAGGTGCTCGGCCGCTTCGGCGACGCGGCGGTCGCCGTGCTCGACCGCAACCAGCGCGTGGCCGGCCTGTTCGCGGCCGGCGACGGCATCGCCGCGGCGCTGGCGCTGTGCCGCCGCCTGAACGACGACGACAAGGCGGCACCCGCCCTGCCCCACGCCCCCGTGCTGCAGGTGCCCGGCATCTTCGAGCCGGAGCTGTGCCTGCGCCTCATCGACTACTGGCAAAGCGGCGACAAGCGCGCTAACGAGGTCACCCGCGGCACGCCCGGCCAGGCCGACCACGCCGCGCGCAGCGACGGCGTCGTCAAGCGCCGCACCGACGTGCTCATCCCCGAGGACACGAACCCCACGAACCTCGCCATCCGCGATCGCCTGCTGGCGCGCGTCGTGCCGGAAGTCTTCAAGGCCTTCCAGTTCCGCGTGCGCTCCTACGAGATCGCGCGCATCGGCTGCTACGACGCCGGCGACGGCGGCTGGTTCCGCCCGCACCGCGACGACGCCGGCGATCCCGCCAAGCCGCGCCGCTTCGCGCTCAGCGTCAACCTCAACGACGATTTCGAGGGCGGCGGCCTGTGCTTCCCCGAATATGGCCGCCGCTTCTACCGCCCGCCCGCCGGCGGCGGCGTGGCCTTCTCCTGCAACCTGCTGCACGAGGCCCAACCGGTGACGCGCGGCCGCCGCTTCGGGCTGTTCACGTTCCTGCGCTAGGAATCGACGTCGGAGAGAATGGGCCGCCCGCTTCGCGGGCCGTGCCGAAAAAGCGGCGCGTCGACCCGTTACTTCGTCAGCGTGATCTTCACGCTGCGGTCCTGCTGGTCGTTCTCGAACAGCTTCAGCGAGTCGCCGTAGGTCTCGCCTTTGCCGACCACGGTGATGCTCTTGGCAGGCACTCCCTCCCGCTCGAGGGCGGCGGCCACCGCCTCGGCGCGCTTCACCGACAAGGTGAAGTTGGCCTTCTTGTCGCCCTGCTTGTCGGCGCTGCCCAGCAGGCAGACGGTGCGGATGTACATGGCCTTGACCCGCTCCGCCACCTCCTTGACTTCCTTCTTGGCGGCGGCGTCGATCTTGCTGCTGCCGACGGCGAAATAGACATAGGACGGGCCGGGCACGCCCAGCGATTGCGACCGGCACTCCCCGGCGGCCCGCGCGCTCCCGCCAGCGAGCGACATCGCCGCGGCGGCCGCGACGACCGCGAGCATCAGGCGCAGACCCTTCATGAGCGCTCTCCCCCAAAATGCGAGCCCGGTACCTGCGGGAAACACTACGCTCGGCCGGCCCCGCGGGCAATCGCCGCGCTGGAGCGCCCCGCGGCCGGCGCTATAATCGCCGCGATGACCGTCGAGATCCCGACCGAGACGCCCCACATCCTCGTCGTCGACGACGACAAGCGCCTGCGCGAGCTGCTGCGGAAATATCTGACCGAGCAGGGCTTCCGCGTCACCGTGGCGAGCGACGCCGCCGACGCCCGCCGCAAGCTCGAGGGCCTCGCCTTCGACCTGCTCGTGCTCGACGTCATGATGCCCGGCGAGAGCGGCCTCGCACTGACGCGCTCGCTGCGCGAGAAGGACGGCGTGCCCATCCTGCTGCTCACCGCCATGGGCGAGCCGGAGGACCGCATCGCCGGCCTCGAGACCGGCGCCGACGACTATCTGGCCAAGCCGTTCGAGCCGCGCGAGCTGGTGCTGCGCATCCGCACCATCCTGCGGCGCGTGCCGCCGGAAGCGTCGTCGACCCGCCGCGAGCTGCGCTTCGGCGCCTTCAGCTTCGACCTCGACCGCCGCACCTTGCGCCGCGGCGGCCAGGAGATCCGCCTCACCGGCGGCGAGGCCGAGCTGCTGGCCGCGCTCGCCGCCGCGCCCGGCCAGGCGCTCTCGCGCGAGGCCCTGGGCCTGCAGGCCCGCCTCGGCCAGGGCGCCGACGGCCCGGTCGATCCCGCCGGCGGCAGCCGCATGGTCGACGTGCAGATGACGCGCCTGCGCCGCAAGATCGAGGCCGACCCGCGCTTCCCCCGCTACCTCCAGACCGTCCGCGGCCGCGGCTACATGCTGCAGCCGGACTAGGAAGTCTTGAACCGCAGAGACGCAGAGGCGCAGAGGAAGGAAGATAGCGCTTACGAAGACGAGCTTTCACGAGCGCCGCAACGGACATGACATATCGCCGTTCATCTGCGGCCTCATTTTCTTCTCTGCGTCTCTGCGCCTCTGCGGTGGATTTTTTTGTTGTACGGAAAACGGGTTGAACCGCCATGGCCCTCGCCCTCGCCAACGACGTTCCCATGACCTGGCTGCGGCGCGTCCTGCCGCGCTCGCTCCTCGGCCGCTCCGTCATGATCATCGTGACGCCGCTGCTGCTGCTGCAGGTCGTGACCACCTCGGTGTTCTACGAGACTCACTGGGACATCGTGACCAAGCGGCTCGCCCGCGGCGTCGCCGGCGACATCGCCACCGTCATCGCGCTGATGCCGGACGAGGCCGACGCAGCCGCCCGCGACCGCCTGTTCGGCATCGCCCGCACCGCCATGCAGCTCGACATCGACTTCGTGCCGCAGGCGCACCTGCCGGTGCTCCCCGGCGTGGTGCGCGCCACCCTGGTCGATCGCAACCTCACGGCCGCCCTGCGCGAGTTCGTGAAGCGGCCCTTCCTCACGGACACGCGTTCGCTCGAGACGGCGGTCGAGGTCCATGTCCAGCTCGGAAGCGGCGTGCTCCAGGTCGTCGTCCCCCGCCGGCGTCTCTTCACCTCGACCACCTATCTCGTCATCCTCTGGATGGTCGGCAGCTCGCTCGCGCTATTCGCCGTCGCCGTCCTGTTCATGCGCAGCCAGGTGCGGCCGATCCGCCAGCTGGCCGGCGCCGCCGAGGCCTTCGGCAAGGGCCGCGACAGCGCCGCCTTCCGCATCGTCGGCGCCAGCGAGGTGCGCCAGGCCGCCGCCGCCTTCAACCAGATGCGCGACCGCATCCGCCGCCAGATCGCCCAGCGCACGGAGATGCTGGCCGGCGTGTCGCACGACCTGCGCACGCCCCTGACCCGCATGAAGCTGGCACTCGCCCTGCTCGGCGACGGCGCCGACACCGCCGACCTCAAGGCCGACGTGGCCGAGATGGAGAAGATGCTCGGCGGCTATCTCGCCTTCGCCCGCGGCGAGGGCCGCGAGCCCCAGGTCGAGGTCGACCTGAAGGAGCAGCTGCAGGAGGTCGTCAGCGCCGCCGCCCGCGAGGGCGCCCGCATTACGATGGCGGCTGAGGACGGGCTGCTGCTGACCGTGCGGCCCGACGCCATGCGCCGCTGCCTCGCCAACCTCATCGGCAACGCCCAGCGCTACGCCGGCACGATCGCGATCGCCGCTGCCCGCCGCGACGACGGCATCGAGATCACGGTCGATGACGACGGCCCGGGCATCCCGCCCGACAAGCGCGAGGACGTCTTCCGCCCGTTCTTCCGCCTGGATTCCTCGCGCAACCCGGAGACCGGCGGCATCGGCCTCGGCCTCACCATCGCCCGCGACGTCGCCCGCAGCCACGGCGGCGACCTCGAGCTGCTGGATTCGCCGCAGGGGGGCCTGCGCGCGCGGTTGTGGCTGCCGGCGTAGCGACGATCATGCATTTCATTTGTAGGGGCGCGCTGCGCGCGCCCGTGTCTCCGCGGCCTCGCTCTTCAAAGTACCCTCGCCGGAGCGGCCGACCGAGTGCGGTTCATGCCCCCACGACAATCGGCGCCTGCGGCAACGCCTTGGCCCGCCGCGCGAGCGCCTCGTCGATGGTGGCAAGCGCAGCCCGCTCGCCTGGTGGTTCGCTCACGCATCATGGCCTTAGTTCGCCGCGTCTGCCGTTCGCTTTGCTGGAGTGTCGCGAGCACCGCGTCAACATGCCAGCGCGGCGATTCTTGACATTTCGTATTTACAAATGTAAATATATCGGATGACGTTCGAGTGGAATCCGGCCAAGCGCCGCGCGAACCTGGCGAAGCACCGGATCGACTTCGCGGACGCGGCGCGGATCTTCGAAGGACCGACCATCGAGGAAGTCGACGACAGCATGGACTATGGCGAGGAGCGTATCCTCGCCTTGGGCGAGACGGATGGCCGCATCCTCGTCGTCAGCTACGCTTGGCGCGGCGACATCAGGCGCATCATCTCGGCGCGAAAGGCGACAAGGCATGAAAGAGCGAAATACCGTGCGTTACTCCAGTAAGCGGCTGCCCAAGGGCAAGACCGACTGGGCGTCGGTCGATGCCATGAGCGACAAGGAGGTCGAGCGCCGGGTGGCCGGCGATCCGGACACCCGATTGACGTCGCCCGCGTTCTGGCGGAACGCGCGTCTCGTCCTGCCGGTTGGCTCTGGCAAGGATGTCGTGACGCTGCGTCTCGATCGCGATGTGCTCAAATGGTTCAAGGGCCGTGGACGCGGCTACCAGACCCGCATCAATGCGATCTTGCGCGCGTATATGTTGGCGGAGGCGAACCGGCGCTGAGCCGACGACCGGTGCCGCGACGCTTCGCTTGCGGCTCGACGCCATGCGCCGCTGCCTCGCCAACCTGGTCGGCAACGGCCAGCGCTACGCGCGCACGATCTCGGTCGCCGCCGCCGCCTAGTGGCGCGAGTCATTCAGAATGATGGGTATAGGGTTTTGAGTTTGACACGGGCGTCTTGGGTTGTGAATTGCCAGTTGGCTTTGGCGTGATGCTTGTTGCGGTTTTCCTGCCATGCGGCGACTTCCTCGACCAGCTTTGGCTTGTCGGGAATACGGCGATCCAGACATTGGTTTGAGAGGACGCCGAGTTCGGATTCGGCCATGTCGAGCCAGCTTCCGTGCTTGGGGGTGTAATGCCATTCGAATCGCTCGACGAGTCGGCGCGCTTCGGCGGCGGGGAACGCCGCATAGAGCGACGCGGTCGTGTGGGTGCTGAGATTGTCCTGCACCAGAACAATTTTCTCGGCGCCGGGGAAATGCGTGTCGGACAGGTCCTTGAGCGCCTGGGCATAATCGATGGCCGCGTGACGGTCGGTGACTTTCACATGCCGCCAGCCTTCCAAAGACGCGAACATCATAAACAGATTGGCCACGCCATTGCGTTCGTATTCGTAATCGTGACGCGCTTTTTGTCCGGGCTTGGCGGGGATCGGCGCGCGCGTCTCCACGATCAGTTGCTTCGAGGTCTCGTCCAGGCATACGAGGGGACGCTTGGGATCATGCGGCCTCTGGTAGACTTCCAATATGTCTTCCATGTTGGCGACAAAGGCCGCACTGGCCTCGGGCGCAATCACCCATTGCTGCTTGAGATGGGGTTGGAGAATGTTTTTTTGAGAGTCCGCCCGATCGTGTTGTCGCTGGCGCTTTCAACGATTTGCAGTTCCACGACTTGTCTCTCCAGCAAACGCAGGCTCCATTTGGCGTAGCCCGCCGGGGCAGGCCCACACGTCAAAGCGATCAGCTTCGCTTCCGCCACGCCATCGAAAATCCGTCTCGGAGCCGAGTTGGGATTGGTTTTGCGGGTTAGGACCGCATCGAAGCCTTCCTCAACAAGTTGCCGCCTCGTCCGCTCGATGGTGGGGATGCTGGTGTCCAGAGCCTGAGCAATCCGGCTATCGCTCCAGCCCTCGCCAGCCTCCGATACGTCGGCTTTCAAAAGAATGCGGGCTTTCGTCAACAGTTGAGCTGGACGTTTCCCCTTGTGGATCAACGCGTGAAGTTGCACGCGCTCATCCGAGCTTAGCCTTACGACATACTTCTTGACGGCAATATCTTTCCCGGCCACGAATCATCTCCACCGCTGCCTCGCGACGGCACTGATTCAGAGAATGCCATCATACGCAATGACGCTGGGCACTAGGAATAAAGGAACAGTCCCGATCTACGGGGCCTGTCCGGACCCCAAGTTCAGCCCGTCATTTCGCCCAGGTGACCTTCTTCATGCCGCCGCATCCGGAGCAATGCGCGTCGGCTCGCAAGAAGGCGTCCGTCGTCGCAAGGGCGCTGGTGGCCTGCTGGGCTTGTTGCGGTCGAGCAAGCTTCAATCGAATCTTTATGCAATTCTCGCAGAAGCCGCGCCCTTTGTTGTCGTTCAGGAATTTGGTTACCCGTTCGGGTACGGTCATGACTCGCTCCAATTGGACATCGTCAAGGTCGCTGCAAATCTAAGGTCGGGGACATGGTGGAGCAATTTCACGCTGCGGCATACTCAGGGATGACGACATCGGCGCCATCGCGGACGTCGCGCTCGGCGTTATCGAGCGCGGTGGCGGCGGCGACCTCGCCCACATATTCCTCGCCGCAGTTCTCGCACACCTGCGCCGGCACATGCTTCACGATCACGGTGCGGCCGTCGCGTTCGAGCACGAGCGGCGCCGTGCCGGGCCGGGTCTCGCCTTGGCGGCAAATGACGCACTTCATGAATCGCGCCTCCTCTTGAAGCCCGGCAGCCATTGGGCCGGGTCCGGTTCGTAGATTGTCACAACGATCGTTTCATCCGCCGCCACATTGTCGGCAGCCACGATAAGCAATGCGCGACCGCCAGCCCCGTGCCGCAACAGGGGAATCAGTTTGCTCGTTGCCGTAGAGCCGAAGTCCTGACGTCGTCGAACAAGGTCGGTAGCTCATCGAAGGTATAGAGCTTCACTCCGTGTTTTGTGAAAATCGTTCTGACGCTCTCGGCCTCGACTTGGCTCTCCGCTCCGAATTGCCCGACAACGGCAAGCTGCAGCGATCCGAGTTCGGGGTGGGGCGACTCATAGAGGAGTTGTCCCTCCACCGCCCATCGATAGGCCTTGTTGAAGATGGCGTCGCTGTCAGGCGCGTCGAACCGTTCCGGCTCGATGAGATTGAAGCGGCCATTCTGATAGCCATAGGGTACCGTCATCTCGCGGCCGATAGTAGGCACCGTGACTGTCACGTCTTTCCTCAGCATCGGCCCAATGCCGGCCTTTGCGACCGCCTCTCTGAACAGCGTCGTCGCGCGGTGGCCGCGGTCGCGATGCTCGTGCTCGCCGACAAGCCTTTGAAACAGGTCCTCCAGCTCCTTTGCGGCGTCCTGCACCTTCAGCGGGCGCACCGGACTGAGCTGGATCTCGTTGGCGCGACGCCCCGCGTACTCCTGCAAATCCTCGATCGTGCGAAAACGCGCGGCATCGGCGATCAGCCGCTCCGTGACCGCCTGCTTCTGCGCCTTGACGAGGTCCCAATCCTGATGCCCGAAGAACTTGTCGATCCGCCGATTGTCGTGCGAGAGACGCGCCCGCACGAAGCGCAGCTCCGGACAGAACAACAGCACGCCAACGTTCGCCGCCTCCAAGCGCGACGGGTCGGGGCAAAACTGAACCAGCGAGTAGTAGCCTTTGTAGAACGCCATGGCCTGCACCCTCTCCCGGTCAAACGTCCAACTCGCCTTGCGGCCGGATGCGGCGCCTTGGCGCCATCGCGCCGCCGGAGTCCAGATGTGCACGATTGGCCGACACTGCGCCTCGTGTCGTCGAAGTCAGCTGGCCTTTCATTGACAATGGCGATTGTCGCTACAGGATCGCAATAGGGAACCGCGCTCATATTGCAGCATCTTGAATTCCCAGCTGACTCGCTCAGCTGCTGCTAGACTGCTCCCAAGCTCGGACACCTAGCGGCCCGTTCATATCCGATTGCCTCGACTGTCCATTTTCGAAACGAGAGCGGCACTCGCATGCGCGCGTTCTGCAAGGCCGCGTAGATGATATCCGCTAGTTCAGTGGTTGTAACTGCCGAGACTAGCGCATCGCAGGATAGAAGATCGACGGTTTGAAGGATCATCAATCCGGAGTGTCGCTGGTGCGCCACTCGAATTGCCTTCTTGTCATCCAGCATGGCAACTCCGCCGATATCCAGCGCTAGAGCGATCGTAGCCGCCTCGCCGTCGTCAAGGTCGTCCGGAGGCGCCGCGCCGGTGAGGGCAAAGAAAGCTGCAAGGGCAGAATCCCCGAGGCGGGCATAGGCTAGAAGGCCGGATTGAGATAAAGCATCTAGACTCATGCTTCCGGGTTGTCCATTGAACGGATCCCGCTGAACTTCGCCGCGCGTTGAATCCTCAATGACAAACCGGCGATTGATAGCTTGCAGAATCTCGGCTGCTCGCCCCGTTCCGAGCAGGTTGATCACAACGCTTGC
>JBGPEQ010000123.1:0-8850 GCA_041482855.1 Dongiaceae bacterium
CCACTTCTTCGGCGCCCAGCACACGCTGGCGCATTACGAGACCGCGTTCTACGCCCCGATGGTCTCGGACTGGCGCAACTTCGAGACCTGGCGCGAGGCCGGCGCCGTCGACGCCGCCCACAAGGCCAACGCCATCTGGAAGCAGCTCCTGGCCGATTTCCAGCCGCCGCCCCTCGACCCCGCCATCGACGAGGCGCTCAAGGAATTCATGACCAGGCGCAAGGAGCAGGGCGGCGCGCTGGCGGCGTGACGGGCAATCCCATACGCCCTTCGAGCTTATGAAGTTGTTCATCGCTTCACTCGTCGTGACGCTGGGTCTCATCTTGCCGCCCGGCACCGTCGCGGCAAAGCTGTACACGGTCCCGCCCGATGTGAACCGCGCGCTGGAATCGCTCATGAGCGTTGCTCCCGGCGATTGCCCGGATGAAACGACGCTCGATGCGGCGGTCGGGCCGATCAGCGGGTTTCTCGAACAGCAGGACGAGGCGCTGAAGGACTTCGTTCATGCGATGCCGGACGCCATGCTCTGGCATGCTGCGGCAGTGTGGCGGCGGGGCGACCTGGCGAGTGCAGAGCGCGAGATAACCGCGTGGCTCGCGGGCGCGCCGGCCGAGCACGAAGGCCGCGCTACGGCCGAGTCCGATCTCAGCTTGATCCGGCAGGAACGCGAGCTGCTGGCGCTGAAGGTCGAGCGGCCGCGGTCGCGATTGCAGCTGGGCTCGGTCTGGCGGAAGGACGCCACGGCGGCGGATCACCGCTGGCTCGCGGTGATATGGCGGGACAGCTATTGCCTCGATCGTCAGCCGCCGGGGCCGTCGGAGTTCGATGTCTATAGCGAGGACGCGGCGGGCGGCGCGGCAACGAAGCTCGGCGATGCCGTCGCGATCGAGGACGGCTGGTATGCCGAGTTCGACAATGGCACCGGCGCCGACGGCAATGGCGACGGCATGGAGGACATCGTCCTCCGTCTCCACAATGGCGGAAACTGCTGGACCTGTTCGCACATCCGGGTCTTCGGCGTCGCGCCGGCGGGCCTGCGCGAATATTCGTTCGAGAATTCCAACGAACCGTCCGGCCTGCAGGATGACGATGGCGATGGCCGCTTCGAGGCGCTTGCGGTCGATGCGCGCTGGGAGTTCCTGCCCTATGCCGAGCTCGGCCTGGCGGATAAGGGAACGCTCTGTCACGCCTGTTCGCCCGGGATATTCGTCGTGCTGGCGTGGCGGGACGGGCGATATGCCGTGGCCTGTCGCGTCTTCCCCGGCTACTACCGGCCCCAACTTGCCGCCATCGAAGGCAACCTCAAGCAGGAACAGGATTTCGATTACTATCTCGGCGGCGCGATCGAGGCGTTCGGCACGCTGGTGCAGATGGGGCAGAGCGATGCGGCAATGCATTCGGTCACGCGACTATTGACGAATGGCCCGTTTGCCGAGCGCTACCACCAGGAGGGCCAGACCGTTCTCGCTACGCTGAGGAAGAGCCTGCGGCAATCGGCGGGAGCGATGGATCGCGCTTGTCCGCTTGCGGGCTTCACGCTCGCCAAATGACGCCTTCGGTGCGGCAGAGCGACCATCGACGCTGAGCCGCATTCCCACTACGATCCGTCGATCAGCGTCATTCTCCGGTAAGCCCCGATGAGCGACTATGCCGATCTGCTGAAGCCGTTCAAGCTGAAGAGCCTGCTGCTGCGCAACCGCGTCATGAGCACCGCGCATGCGCCGCACTATGCCGAGGACGGCATGCCCGGGGAGCGCTATCAGCTCTATCACACGGAGAAGGCGAAGGGCGGCCTCGGGCTCACCATCTTCGGCGGTTCGTCGTCGGTGGCCGTCGATTCGCCGCTGTCGTTCTCGCAGATCGACGTCAGCCACGATCGCGTGCTGCCCTATCTCCAGAAGTTCGCCGGGCGCGTCCACGAGCAGGGTGCTTCGCTGTTCTGCCAGATCACCCATCTCGGCCGCCGCGGCCGTTGGGACACTCGATATTGGTTGCCGCTGATCGGGCCGTCCAAGAACCGCGAGCCGCTGCACCGCGCCTTCGCCAAGGAGATGGAGGATTTCGACTTCCCGCGCGTCATCAAGGCCTATGGCGCGGCGGCGCGGCGCTGCCGGGAGAGCGGGCTCGACGGCTGCGAGGTCATCGCCGTCGCCCATCATCTGATCGACAGCTTCCTGTCGCCGGCCGTGAACCAGCGCACCGACGAGTACGGCGGCAGCCTGGAGAACCGGACCCGTTTCGGACTCGAAGTCCTGCAGGAGGTACGCAGAGCGGTGGGGCCGGACTATATCGTGGGCCTGCGGCTGTCGGGCGACGAGCTACTGGAGGGCGGCCTGGCGGCGGACGACTGCGTGCAACTGGCGATGCTCTATGCGCGATCCGGCCTGGTCGACTACCTCAACGTCTACCAGGCCCATGGCGACACGTTCCGCGGCATCGCGACGATGTTGCCGAACATGTCCTATCCGCCGGCGCCATTCCTCTATCTCGCCAGCGCGGTCAAGGCGAAGACGGACCTGCCGGTGTTTCACGCCTCGGGCATCCGCGATGTCGCCACCGCCAACCGCGCGATTGCCGAAGGCCATGTCGACATGGTCGCGATGACCCGCGGCCACATCGCCGATCCCTACATCGTGAAGAAGCTGATGGAGAATCGGCCGGACGCCATCCGCCAGTGCGTAGGCGCCGCCTACTGCATCGATCGCTCGTCGTCCGGCCTGGACATGGCCTGCATCCAGAACGCGGCGACCGGGCGCGAGGCGACCATGCCGCACGTCATCGCGAAGTCGGCGGCGAGCAAGCGCGTGGTCGTGGCGGGCGGCGGGCCGGCCGGGCTCGAGGCGGCGCGGGTGGCGGCGGCGCGCGGGCACCGGGTCGTGCTGTTCGAGGCCAGCGACGCGCTCGGCGGCCAGCTCAAGCTGGCCAAGCTGGTGCCGTGGCGGGAGGCGCTCTCGGGCATCGTGCGCTGGCTCGAACGCGAGCTGCGGGAGGCGCGGGTGGAGCTTCGGCTGAACACCCCGGCGACGGTCGAAGCCGTGCTGAAGGAGGAGCCGGACGTCGTGGTCGTGGCGACCGGCGGCCATGCGGCGCCTCCTGCCTTCAAGGGGGCCGAGCATGCCGTCACAAGCTGGCAGATCCTCTCCGGCCAGGTGGCGGCCGGCAGCAATGTGCTGGTCTACGACGAATGCGGCCAGCATCAGGGCATCGGCTGCGCCGATTACCTCTCGCACAAGGGGGCGGCCGTCGAGCTGGTCACCCTCGACCGCATGGCCGGCGAGGAGGTCGGCGGCCCCAGCCAGTCGACCTACCTGCGCCGGCTCTACAAGCAGAATGTCGTGATGTCCCCGAACCTGCGGCTACAGAGCGTCTATCCCGAGGGCAACGCCTTGATCGCCGTACTCCGGAACGAGCACAGCGACGAGGAGGAAGAGCGCACGGTGGACCAGGTCGTGTGCGAGCTGGGCACGCTGCCGAACGACGAGCTCTATTTCGGCCTCAAGCCGCATGCGCGCAACCGGGGCGAGATCGACCTCGACGCGCTCGCCGAGGACAAGCTGCGTCTGATCGAAACCAACCCGGAAGGGTCCTTCCAGCTCTTTCGCGTGGGCGACGCTGTCCTGAGCCGCAATGTGCATGCGGCGATCTATGAGTCGGCGCGCATCCTGAAGAACGTCTGAGGGTACCGGCATGGGCGGGGGCCAAGCCCAGCGCCATCGGGAAAATGGACGCTTGTCGACGGCAGGCCGGCGGCCGGATAATCACTGCCAGCCAACAGAGGGGTCCGCCAGCATGATGCATCGCCTGCGGCTTGCCGCCGCCTTCGCCGTCGCGGTCATTGCCGGCACGGTTTCCTCGATGGCGTTCAGCGCGGCGCCGATCGTCGGCGCGGATGGTCAAATCCCGACGCTTGCGCCCTTGCTCAAGGAGGTGACTCCGGCGGTCGTGAACATTGCCGTCAAGGGCCATGAGGCGGTGAACCCGCTCTTCAACGATCCGCTCTACCGGCGCTACTACGCCGTCCCGGAAGGAGCGCCGATGCGCGAAACGCAGGCGGCCGGTTCGGGCGTGATCGTGGACGGCAGGGTCGGCTACGTCATGACGAACAACCACGTCGTCGAGCATGCCGACGAGATCATCGTTACGCTCAAGAACAACCGACAGCTTCCGGCCAAGCTGGTGGGAGCCGATTCCGAGACCGACATCGCGATCCTGCAGATCGCGCCCAAGAATCTGACGGCCATTGCGATCGGCGATTCGGAGAAACTGGAGGTCGGCGATTTCGTCGTCGCCATCGGGAATCCCTTCGGGCTCGGCCAGACGGTCACCTCGGGGATCGTCAGCGCACTAGGCCGCAGCGGCATGCATATCGAGAACTACGAGAACTTCATCCAGACCGATGCCTCCATCAATCCCGGCAACTCCGGCGGCGCGTTGATCAACCTGCGCGGGGAGCTCGTCGGCATCAATACGGCGATCATCGGCCCCGCCGGCGGCAACGTCGGAATCGGATTCGCCGTACCCATCAATATGGCCCGGAGCGTCATGCAGCAGCTCGTTGCATATGGCGAAGTGAAACGCGGCCGCATCGGGATTGAACTGGAGGACCTCACGCCCGATATCGCGGAGGCCTTGCACATCGATGTGTCGGGGGGCGCGATTGTCAGCCGCGTCGAGCCGGGATCGCCGGCCCGCCGCGCCGGCATTCGGCCCGGCGACGTCATCATCGAGGTCGACGGCTCGCCGGTGCGGAACTCGACCGACCTGCGCAATCGCGTCGGCTTGACGCCGGTCGGCCAGACCATGCGGCTGACGATCCTGCGCCACGGCGGCAAGTCGACGGTGGACGTCAAGATCGAGGCCGCCGGCTGACGGGCCTTGGGTTGATCTAGCGCAGTGCCGGGCGCTTCAAGGCCGCGGCATCCTTACCTATATGACGATCTCGGAAGATCGTCCGATCGCGTGGAAGCGGCGAAGGAGGCTCCATGGACAAGAAGGTCCAATACAACCTCTGGTATGCGCTGGCGGCGGTACTCGGCATATTGCTGCTGCAGACGCTGTGGCAGCAGTATCAGCAGGTCGAGCCGATTCCCTACAGCCAGTTCCAGAGTTACCTGAAGGACGGCAAGATCGACGATATCGTCATCACCGACAAATACATCCAGGGCACGCTCAAGAATGCGGGGCCGGGCCAGCCATCGGAATTCATCACGACGCGCGTCGATCCAAGCATCGCAAATGATCTGGAAAAGTACGGGGTCAAGTTCCGGGGCGCCACCGAAAGCGGCATCGGCACATTGCTGCGCGATATCCTGTCCTGGGTCCTGCCGGTCGTGGTGTTTTTCGGGTTGTGGATGTTCGTCTTCCGCAAGATCGCGGAGAAGCAGGGGTTCGGCGGCGGCTTCATGACCGTCGGCAAGAGCAAGGCCAAGGTTTACGTCGAGACCGACACCAAGGTGACGTTCGCCGACGTCGCCGGCGTCGACGAGGCCAAGGCCGAGCTCGAGGAAATCGTCGACTTCCTGAAGGACCCGCAGAAGCACGGGCGTCTCGGCGGCCGCATGCCCAAAGGCGTGCTGCTCGTCGGCCCGCCCGGCACCGGCAAGACCCTGCTGGCGCGCGCGGTGGCCGGCGAGGCCGGCGTGCCCTTCTTCTCCATCAGCGGCTCGGAATTCGTGGAAATGTTCGTCGGCGTCGGCGCGGCGCGCGTGCGCGACCTCTTCGAGCAGGCGCGCGCCAAGGCGCCGGCCATCATCTTCATCGACGAGCTGGATGCGCTGGGACGCGCGCGCGGCGCCTTCCCCTGGGGCGGCGGCCATGACGAGAAGGAGCAGACGCTCAACCAGCTGCTGGCCGAGCTCGACGGCTTCGATCCGCGCGAAGGGCTGGTGCTGCTCGCCGCCACCAACCGGCCGGAGATCCTCGACCCCGCGCTGCTGCGCGCCGGCCGCTTCGACCGCCAGGTTCTCGTGGATCGCCCCGATCGCCAGGGGCGCGTCCAGATCCTCAACGTGCATCTGCGGAAGGCCAAGCTGGCGGCCAATGTCGAGCCCGAGCAGATCGCCGGCCTGACGCCGGGCTTCACCGGCGCCGACTTGGCCAATTTGGTCAACGAGGCGGCGCTGCTCGCGACCCGGCGCGGCGGCGAGTCCGTCACCATGGAGGATTTCACGGCCGCCATCGAGCGCATCGTCGCAGGGCTGGAGAAGCGCAACCGCCTGCTTAACCCCCGTGAACGCAAGGTCGTGGCCTACCACGAAATTGGCCATGCGCTCGTCGCGCTGTCGCTGCCGGGCTCGGACGTCGTGCACAAGGTCTCCATCATCCCGCGCGGCATCGGCTCCCTCGGCTACACCATCCAGCGGCCGACGGAGGATCGCTACCTCATGACGCGCGAGGAATTGGAGAACCGCATGGCCGTCCTCCTCGGCGGCCGCGCGGCCGAAACCATCGTGTTCGACCAGCTGTCCACCGGCGCCGCCGACGACCTGGTGAAGGTCACGGACATCGCCCGCAGCATGGCGACGCGCTTCGGCATGGTCGAGAAGCTGGGGCAGGTGACGTTCGAGGAGGCGACCCACAGTTATCTCGGCACGCCCGCCGCGCCCTTCGGCCAGGAGCGCAAGTACAGCGAAGAAACGGCGCGCGAGATCGACTGCGCCGTGCGTGAGATCGTGCAGGAGGCGTTCGAGAAGGCTGCGGGAATCCTGCGCGGCAAGCGCGCCATCCTCGAGCGGACCGCGCAAAAGCTGCTGGAGAAGGAGACCTTGGGCGAGGCCGAACTCAAGGCATTGGTGGCGGAGCCGGCGCAGTCGGCGGCGTGACGGGCAGGCTCAGAGATCGGCGAGCGGATGCACGAGCGGCTCCTTCGGCCGCAGGAAATGGCCCAGGACGACCTCGCCATAGCCGCGATAGCGGTAGCCGCCGTTCCAGGCGAAGACCTCGTTCCGCCGTTCGCGAAAGCGCCGCGGGCGTTGATGCCAGGGCGCTGCCGGCTCCAGGTGATGGAGCGCATGCAGATTGTTGTTGAGATACATCAGGCTCATGATCGGTCCCGTCTCGATGATCACCGTGCGGTGGCCGACCTCCGCCCGGGCCTGGTGCTCGAGATAAGACCGCAGCACGGTCAGCGAGACGCCCGGCCAGGCGTATAGCAGCACATACTGCCAGAGCGGGATGTCGCAGACGGCCACGACCCACAGGAGCACGATCGCGACTGCCGGGATATGGATGAACCACTGCCGCATATAGTCCCAATCGCCCGCGCGCAGCTTTCTTGACATCTCCCACCACACGCGCACGGCAAAGTAGGGCGGCCCCAACACCAGGCGTCCGGCGACAGTGGTCATCGCCTGTCGATAGGCACGGTGCAGGGGCTGCATATGCGCGTAGGTCTCGGCGGAAACGTAGATCGATTCCGGATCCTCGCCGGGTACGGTGAGGCGTTCGTTGCGATGATGCAGCAAGTGCGTGTGGCGGTAGTGAAGGTATGGCAGCCACAGCCACAGCGACGGAAAGACGAACGCGGTGTTCCAAAATCGCGAACGGAAGGGATAGCCGTGCACCGCCTCGTGTTGCAGCGAGCCGTGCAGTGCCACGAGGTAGCCGCCGAGCGGCAGGACCAGCCACCAGGGTAGGGCGTGATGAAACCAAGTGAGCAGACCGTAGGCGCCGTAGAGGCCGGCGCCGACCCAGACGGTCGGCCAATCGACGGCCGGCCGGCGTCGCGCGGCGGCCCGGTCCGTTGCCGCCAAAGGCGCCGAAAACTCGTACAAATCAGTCATCTGAGGATCGTAACTTCAGGCCCTGTCGCAACAAATAGGAGAAAGCGCACAAAGCGTAACGATTAATCACCAATCGCCACAGTTGTTGATAATGTGCAACAGGCAGTATAGGCTGAAAACCCTAAGCTTCGATTGAAGGTCGCAATGGATCGGCGCGATACGGTTCGTATTTTTCGCCAGCGCCTCGCCGACGTGATCGCCCGCACAGGCGGCAGCCGCGCCGCCTTCGCGGAGCGCATCGGCATCGATCGCTCGACCCTGGCGCAGGTGCTGTCCGCGGCCAACGATCGCCTGCCGCGGGCGGAAACCTTGGCCGCCATCGCCACCGATCAGCAGGTGAGCATCGATTGGCTGCTGGGCTTAAGCCAGGACGGGCCGCTGGCGCCCGCCATCATTCAGCAGTCGCTGACGGTCGAGCCCGGCGGCCACTCGCCGGCCGATGAACGGCTCACCCGCTGGCACGCCGAGGCGGCCGGCTACAAGGTGCGCTACGTGCCGTCGACCCTGCCCGACCTGCTGAAGAGCGACGAGCTGATCCGCTACGAATATCGCGACTATGCCGGGCCGATTCCGCAGTCGCGCATCGAGGCGGCGAGTGCGCGGCTCGCCACCCAGCGCCGGCCGGAAAGCGACATGGAGGTCTGCAGCCCGCGCCAGACGGTCGAGAGCTTCGCCCGCGGCGAGGGCATCTGGCGCGATATCGAGACGCCGGCGCGGCGCCGCCAGCTGGTCCGCATGATCGGCCTGGTCGACGAGCTCTATCCGACCTTCCGCTGGTTCCTCTATGACGGCGCCAAGCGCTATTCGGTGCCCTTCACCGTGTTCGGGCCGAAGCGCGTCGCCATCTATGTCGGCCACATGTATCTGGTCTTCAACAGCACCGAGCACATCCGTATGCTGACCGGCAATTTCGACGATCTGATCCGGGCGGCGGTGATGCAGCCGCCTGAGGTGGCGGGCTTCATCCGGTCGTTGCTGGCCGAGCTCGACGCCGGGTCGGGCGGCAGGAGGGCGAGGCGAGATGCCTGAGGCGACCAAGCGCAGCAGCGGCGGCTGTCTCTACGGCACG
>JBGPEQ010000124.1:0-8829 GCA_041482855.1 Dongiaceae bacterium
ACCAGCGTCGAGCGTGCCTCGGCGCGGCCCGACCTCCATCTGCGCGGCGAGGCCTATGGGATCCCCGGCATGCAAGTAGACGGCATGGAGGTACTGGCGGTGCGAGCGGCGGCCGATAAGGCGGTCGCGCATGCGCGCGGCGGCAAGGGGCCGTACATTCTGGAGATGCTCACTTACCGCTATCGCGGCCATTCCATGTCCGATCCCGGCAAGTACCGCAGCAAAGAGGAAGTGGCGCAGATGCGCCAGAAGCGCGACCCGATCGAGAACTTTGCACATTACTTGCGCGAAGGCGGCCATGCCGATGAAGCCGCGCTGAAGGCCATCGACCGCGAGATCAAGGACATCGTGACCGAGGCGACCGAGTTCGCCCAAAGCAGCCCGGAGCCCGATCCCGCCGAGCTCTATACGGACGTGCTGATCGAGGCGTGACGAAAAGCGCGGAGGCGCATCCGCGAGCGACAAACAACCGGTTCGCCGGGAGGAATGCATGTCAACGCAGATTCTCATGCCGGCGCTGTCGCCGACGATGACCGAGGGCAAGCTGGCGAAGTGGCTGAAGGCCCAGGGCGACATGGTCAAGCCCGGCGACGTCATCGCGGAGATCGAGACCGACAAGGCCACCATGGAAGTCGAGGCGGCCGACGAAGGACGGCTGGCGCAGATCCTGGTGCCCGCCGGCACCGAGGGCGTGGCCGTGAACACGCCGATCGCCGTCCTCGCCGACGAGGGTGAAACGGTAGCGGCCGCACGGACGCCAGCCGCCGCACCCGCACCGACGGCCAAGGCGCCGGCACCGCAGACCGCGCCGGCCTCTGCCGCGCCCTTGCCGAAGGCGGTGCCTGCCGAACCCGTGACCACCGGGCCGACGGCGACCCTGACCGTGCGCGAGGCATTGCGCGACGCCATGGCCGAGGAGATGCGCCGGGACCCCAGCGTGTTCCTGATGGGCGAGGAGGTCGCGGAATATCAGGGCGCCTACAAGGTCAGCCAGGGCCTGCTGCAGGAGTTCGGCCCGCAGCGCGTCATCGATACGCCGATCACCGAGCATGGCTTCGCCGGCCTCGGCGTCGGCGCCGCGTTCCATGGCCTGCGGCCGATCGTCGAGTTCATGACCATGAACTTCGCCATGCAGGCGGTCGACCATCTCATCAACTCGGCGGCCAAGACGCTTTACATGTCCGGCGGCCAGATGGGCTGCCCGATCGTCTTCCGCGGTCCGAATGGCGCGGCTTCCCGCGTGGCCGCGCAGCACTCGCAGTGCTACGCCAGCTGGTATGCCCATTGCCCGGGCCTCAAGGTGGTCGCGCCCTGGTCGGCCGCAGATGCCAAGGGCCTGCTGCGCGCGGCGATCCGCGATCCCAATCCGGTCATATTCCTGGAAAACGAAATCCTCTACGGCCAGAGCTTTCCGGTGCCGACCGATCCAGAGTTCGTCCTGCCGATCGGACGCGCCCGCATCGAACGGCCGGGTAAGGATGTCACGATCACCGCCTTCTCGCTGCAAGTGGGTCAGGCGCTGGCGGCGGCGGAAAAGCTGGCGGCCGACGGCATCGATGCCGAAGTCATCAACCTGCGTACGCTGCGGCCGCTCGATACGGCGACCATCGTGGAGTCCGTGAAGAAGACCAACCGGCTCGTCTCGGTGGAGGAGGGCTGGCCCTTCGCCGGTATCGGCGCGGAGATCGCAGCAGTGATGATGGAACAGGCGTTCGACTGGCTGGACGCGCCGGTGGTGCGCATCGCCGGCGAAGATGTGCCGCTGCCCTATGCAGCCAACCTGGAGAAGCTGGCGCTGCCCAATCCGGACAAAATCGCCGCCGCCGCGCGCAAAGTCTGCTACCGCGCCTGAGGGCGCGCCGATACGGCCCGTCAGGGGGATCGACATGCCCATTGAAATTCTCATGCCCGCGCTCTCGCCGACGATGACCGAGGGCAACCTTGCCAAGTGGCTCAAGAACGAAGGCGAGGCCGTGAAGCCCGGCGACGTCATCGCGGAGATCGAGACCGACAAGGCGACCATGGAAGTCGAAGCGGTTGACGAGGGCAAGCTGGGCAAGATCCTGGTGCCGGCCGGCAGCCAGGGCGTGAAGGTGAACCAGCCCATTGCCCTGTTGCTGGAAGAAGGAGAGGATGCTTCGGCGCTGGCGAAGGCCGCCACGGCCGCGCCCAAGCCGCCGGCACCGACTCCAACGCCGACGCCCACCGCAGCTCCGGCTCCTGTTGCGCAGCAGCCGTCAGCAGCGCCAGCTGCAGCTCCCGCGGCAACGGCGGCTGCAACAGGGGAGCGCGTTTTTGCCAGCCCGTTGGCGCGCCGCATGGCACAGCAGGCCGGGCTCGATCTGGCGCGCCTCAACGGGAGCGGCCCCCATGGCCGCGTCGTCAAGGCCGATATTGATGCGGCGCTCGCGCGCGGCGCTCCGGCCGCGGCCAAGCCGACGTGGGCAGCGGTCTCGGCGGTCGCGCCACCGGCGTTCGGCCTGCCGGCATTCACCGAGCAGCCGCACAGCATGATGCGCAAGGTGATCGCCCGTCGCCTCGTAGAGTCGAAGCGCGAAGCGCCGCATTTCTATCTGACGCTCGACTGCAACATCGACCGGCTCTTGCAACTTCGCCAGGAGATCAACGCCAAGCGCGAGAAGGACAAGATTTCGGTCAACGACTTCGTCATCAAGGCCTCGGCGCTGGCGTTGAAGCAGGTGCCGGCCGCCAACGCCTCGTGGACGGAAAGCGCGGTGCGGCTCTATCAGGCTGCGGACGTGTCGGTGGCCGTCGCGACGCCGGGCGGCCTGATCACGCCGATCATTCGCGGCGCCGACAGCAAGAGCCTCAGCACGATCTCGGCAGAAATGAAGGACCTGGCGGGACGGGCGCGCGAGGGCAAGCTGAAGCCGGAGGAATATCAGGGCGGCACGTTCTCTGTTTCAAACCTCGGCATGTTCGGCATCCGCGAGTTCGCGGCCGTGATCAATCCACCGCAGGGCGCCATCCTGGCCGTGGGCGCCGGCGAGCAGCGGCCGATCGTGAAGGACAATGCGCTGGCCATCGCGACCATGATGAGCTGCACGCTGTCGGTCGATCATCGCGTCGTCGACGGTGCTATCGGCGCGGAATTCCTGGCCGCGTTCAAGAAGCTGATTGAAGATCCCTTGAGCATGCTGATCTGAGGGGCGCATCGATGGCGGAGACATCATTCGATCTGATCGTCGTCGGCGGTGGGCCCGGCGGCTATGTCGCGGCGATCCGCGCGGCGCAGCTCGGTATGAAAACAGCTGTCGTCGAGCGCGAGCATCTGGGCGGTATCTGCCTCAACTGGGGCTGCATTCCGACCAAGGCCCTGTTGCGTTCGGCCGAGGTCGGGCATCTGCTGCGCCATGCCGATGCCTACGGCTTCAGCGCCAAGGAGGTCAGCTTCGACCTGAAGAAGGTCGTGAAGCGCAGCCGTGATGTCGCCGGTCAGCTGTCGCGCGGCGTCGGGCATCTCCTGAAGAAGAACAAGGTCACCGTGTTCGACGGCCACGGCCGGCTCGCTGGGGGCGGCAAGCTCAAGGTCGAGAAGGACGGCAAGCCGGTGGCCGATCTGACGGCGAAGAACATCATTCTCGCCACCGGCGCGCGGGCGCGCTCGCTGCCGGGGCTGGAGCCCGACGGCAAGCTGGTGTGGACCTACAAGGAGGCCATGGTGCCGGAGGCGATGCCGAAGTCGCTGCTGGTGGTGGGCTCCGGAGCCATCGGCATCGAGTTTGCGAGTTTCTATCGCGACCTCGGCGCCGAGGTGACGGTGGTCGAGGTGCTCGACCGCGTGCTGCCGGTGGAGGACGAGGAGATCTCGGCCTTCGCCCGGAAGGCGTTCGAGAAGCAGGGCATGAAGATCATGACCTCGGCTACCGTGAAGGCGCTGAAGAAGGGTGCCGACTCCGTGACGGCCACCATCGAAGCCGGCGGCAAAGTGAGCGAGGTCGCCGTCGACCGCGTCATCCTGGCGGTCGGGATCGTCGGCAATGTCGAGAACCTCGGTCTCGAAGGCACCAAGGTGAAGGTCGAGAAGACGCACGTCGTCATCGACAGTTGGGGCTTCACTGGCGAGGCGGGCGTCTACGCCATCGGCGACCTGGTCGGACCGCCCTGGCTCGCACACAAGGCCATGCACGAGGGCGTGATCTGCGTCGAGAAGATCGCCGGCGTGAAGGGCGTGCATCCCATGGACACGACGAAGATTCCCGGCTGCACCTACTGCCGGCCGCAGGTCGCCAGCGTCGGCTTCACCGAAAAGGCGGCCAAGGCGGCGGGCAGGGAGGTCAAGGTCGGTCGCTTCCCCTTCATCGGCAATGGCAAGGCGATCGCGCTGGGCGAGCCGGAGGGCTTGGTCAAGACCGTATTCGACGCCAAGACCGGCGAGCTGTTAGGCGCCCATATGATCGGTGCCGAGGTGACCGAACTGATCCAGGGCTACGGCATCGCCCGCACCCTCGAATCGACCGAGGCCGAACTCATGCATACGGTCTTCCCGCACCCGACGCTGTCTGAGATGATGCACGAGGCGGTGCTTGCCGCCTATGGCCGCGCGCTCCACATATAAAGCGGTGATTGGACAATCTCATGACTTGGGTGGAGGTGAGCGAGGTCGTTCGGAACTATACCTTTGTGATTGGGGGCGCAATTGGCCTCTGGCTGGCGTGGCAGCGAAGTCGAGCATCGGTCGTTCAGGCGCAAGCCGCGTCCGATCAAGCGAGGTTGGCTCGCCGTGACCATGTGGTGGAGCTATTCAATCGCGCGGTCGAACAGCTCGGTCATGAACGCCTCGAAGTGCGGCTGGGATCAATATATACTCTGCGAGAGATCGATCGGGACTTCCCGGAATTGAGCAAGCCAGCGTTCGAATTGCTTTCGGTGTACTTGAGAGAACGCACCAAAACAGCGGGCGGAGACGAGCCTTCAATCGATGCGCAGGAGATCCTTCGATTCATTCAGGCAAAGTTGTTCATCGCGCGGAGGGATTGATGGCGGCTACTCCTGATTTCGTCCTTAATCTTTCTGGCGCGAAAATTCGACGTGCCGACCTGAGTCATACCAACTTGACCAGGGCAAATCTGAGCGGTGCAGACTGCAGTTTCGCGACCTTTCGTGGCGCGGACTTTAAGGATGCGATCCTCGACGGAGCCATACTGATCGGGGCGGATTTGTCAGAGGCGAAGAATCTCACGTGGCCGCAATTGAGGAAGGCTGTGATCGACGAGGCGACTGTTCTCCCGAAAAACCTTTCAGAAACGCGGATGTCTGCAGAGTGACCCCAATCTCGCCCCACCTCCGGCACCCCGAGAAGGCCAACAACCCGGTTCAGCCGGCGCCGCGCAAGCCGGACTGGCTGCGGGTGAAGGCGCCGATGTCGCGCGAGTACCAGGAGACGCGCGATCTCATGCGCCGGCTCAACCTGCACACGGTATGCGAGGAGGCGGCCTGCCCGAACATCGGCGAATGCTGGAAGCAGAAGCACGCCACCGTGATGATCCTCGGCAGCGTGTGCACGCGCGCCTGCGCCTTCTGCAACGTGGCGACCGGCAAGCCGGACCAGCTCGATCCCCATGAGCCCGAGCATGTTGCCGAAGCCTTGGCGGAACTGGCCCTTTCCCACGTCGTGGTCACCTCGGTGGATCGCGACGATCTCGACGACGGCGGTGCCGGGCACTTCGCCCGCGTCATCTGCGCGATCCGCGCGCGTGCGCCCGGCACGACCATCGAGGTCCTGACGCCCGACTTCCTGCGCAAGGACGGCGCCATCGAGACGGTCGTGGAGGCGCGGCCCGACGTCTACAATCACAATCTCGAGACCGTGCCGCGGCTCTATCGGCCGGTTCGTCCGGGCGCGCGCTACTTCGCGTCAATGCGCCTTTTGGCGCGCGTCAAGGAACTGGACCCTGCGATGTTCACGAAGTCCGGCATCATGGTCGGCCTCGGCGAGACGCACGAGGAGGTGCTGCAGGTGATGGACGACATGCGGGCCGCCGAGGTGGATTTCCTCACCATCGGCCAGTACCTGCAGCCGACTCCGCGCCATCATCGCGTGGACCGCTTCGTCCCGCCGCAGGAGTTCGCCGAGTACCGGCAGCACGCGCTGGGCAAGGGCTTCCTGATGGTCTCGGCCTCGCCGCTGACGCGCTCCTCCTACCATGCAGGCGACGACTTCGCGCGGCTGCGCGCCGCACGCGAGGCGCAGTTGCACGGGTCCACTCCCGCAGCCTGATCCGTTCCCGATCCGATGCCCACCCACGCCGAGAAGCGCGAGTTGCCCTATCGGCCCGAGCAGCTGTTCGACCTGGTCGCGGACATCGAACGCTACCCCGAGTTCCTGCCCTGGTGCGTGGGCGCCCGCGTGCGTAGCCGGGAAGCGGAACTCGTGGTCGCAGACCTCGTCATCGGCTTCAAGATGGTGCGCGAGCGCTTCACCAGCCGCGTGAAGCTCGATCGCCCCAATTTGCGGGTCGATGTGGCCTACACCGAGGGGCCGTTCCGCTATCTCAGCAACCACTGGGTCTTCGAGCCGCTGGCCAACGGCCGCTGCCGCATCGACTTCTACGTCGATTTCGAGTTCCGCTCGGCGATGCTGCAGAGGCTCATCGGCGTGCTCTTCAACGAGGCCGTGCGGCGCATGGTCCAGGCCTTCGAGAACCGTGCCCGCAAGCTCTACGGCGACGGCGCGGCCGCCGCGTAGCCGCCTTCAGCCGAAGTTCTCCAGGGCCCAGACGGCGCCGAATTCCTCGAGCCGCGGCTGCGCCAGCAGCACCGGCGAAAAGCGCAGCCAGAACTGCTGAACCAGCGGCGCCGCGGCCCCGGCCGCCGCCTTGTTTTCGTAGACGGCGACGACCAGCCCCTTGCCGTCGTCGCCCATCATGTGCGAGTAGGCCTTGATTCCCGGTACCTTGCGAACGAACGAGAGCGCCTTCTTGGCGATCTCTTCGGCCTCGGCTATCCGGTCAGTCGCGACCTCATACCGCCCGATACGTGCATACATCAGCCTCCCCCGGCGTTATTTTGCGAGGATCAGACGCCGATGCCGTGAAAAAGGCAAGTACCCCCATAGTAATAAACCGCCCACAGCAGCACAACACGCCCTCTCAGAAGTAAACTCGACCTTCGACCAGTTCGTACCGGTTGGGAATTATGTCCCTGAACAGGCCGGCCAGGCAGGATCGGCCCGTGGCGGCCGCGGCGACCATGCTGTCGAGGGCATCGCCGCCTTGATTCTCGATCGCCAGGCGCCGCAACGATTTGGAGAGCGGCGCCAGCAGCCCGCGCCGGACCAGACCGTCGGCGATGTGGCGGCGAGCGGCGCGGGCCGCATCGCCCGGCCCTTTGTAGGAGGGGTAGAGGCTGGCATGCTTGAGTGTGGAAGCGGGGCAGGTCTCTATCACCCAGGGACGATCGGGCCGTGGCCTCTCCATGGGCAGGACGACGGCGCCGCTGGTGCGGAGCAGCGGCGCGAGAACGTCGCGTATTCCATAATACGTCTGCCGATAGATGCGCAGGTTGTAGGCCGCGAACGGCACCCGCGACTCGCGATCGCAGGCGCGCTTGATCTCGCGGCCCTTGGAGCGACGGCGGCAGTCGGCAAGGAAATCCTCGGCGGAGGGGAATCGGCTGCCCAGGCCGAGCGCGAACTCTCGCCAGCCGCCAGCATCGATCATCGTCGACGGCAGGCTGAACGGAAAATCGCAGCCGACGAGGGCGTTCCGCTGCCCGGCGATGAAATCCACGAGGGCCGGCAGGCAGCGGGCGCGCTCGGGGCCGGAGCCGGCGAGGCCGGTGCCCGGGCGGCAGTTCTCGATGCAGACACGCTCCCCGTCGATATTAGCTTCGGCGATCCAGATCGCGTTGCCGGCCTTTTCGGCACCGCTGAAGTCGATGCCGATGATCCGTTCAGCCATCGATCTGTTGGCGCAGCAGTTCGAAAGCCGCCTCGAGCGATGCGAGGCGTACGGCCTGGCGGTCGCCGTGGAATTGATGGCGCTCGATCAGCGGCTCGCGTCCTTTGCGCTGGCAGGCGAGATAGACGAGGCCGACCGGCTTCGCCGGCGTCGCGCCGCCCGGACCGGCGATGCCGGTCACGGCCACGGCTACGTCGGCGCGCGAGCGGGCCAGCGCCCCTTCGACCATGGCCCGCGCGACATGCGGACTGACCGCCCCGTGTTTTTCGAGCGTCTCGGCCGGCACCTGCAGCAATTCGATCTTGGACTCGTTCGAGTAGGTGACGAAGCCGCGTTCGACCACATCGGACGAACCGGCGACCTCCGTGAGGCAGGCCGCGATCAGGCCGCCGGTGCAGGACTCGGCGGTGACGATGCGCAGGCCGGCCTTGCGGTAGGCATCGAGAAGGGCCGCGGCTGCCGCCGTGTCGTCAGCGCCGAAAGCCATATCAGCCTGGCAAGGCAATCGTGGCGACAGCCTGGGCGGCAATGCCCTCGCGGCGGCCGGTGAAGCCGAGGCCTTCGGTCGTCGTGGCCTTGACGCTGACGCGGCCTTCGTCGAGGCCGAGGATCGCGGCAATGCGCGCGACCATGGCGGCGCGGTGCGGCGCGATCTTCGGCCGCTCGCAGATCAAGGTCACGTCGACATGGGCGATACGGCCGCCCTTGGCGGCCACCAAGCCGGCAGCGTGGGCGAGGAATTGCGCCGAGTCGGCACCGCGCCACTGCGGGTCGCCGGGGGGGAAGTGGCTTCCGAGGTCGCCCGCGCCGATCGTTCCGAGGATGGCGTCTGTCAGGGCATGCAGACCGACATCGGCGTCGGAGTGGCCCTCGAGCGATCGATCGTGCGGAATTCGCACGCCGCAGA
>JBGPEQ010000125.1:0-8787 GCA_041482855.1 Dongiaceae bacterium
CGAGCATATGCGCGCCGGCCTCGACCTGCGCGATGGCATCGCTGCGCACGCGACTATAGTCGCCGGCCGCCATCTCGGCCGCCAGCATCTTGCGGCCGGTCGGGTTGATGCGCTCGCCGATGAGGACGAACGGCCGCTCGAAGCCGATGACGACCTCCTTGGTCGCCGAGCTGATAACGGTATCCGTCATGATGCCAATTTCTCCTTCGTCGGCCGCCGCGGCTGCCGGTTCTTAAAGATGCCTGAATCCGTGATGATCTCCGAGACATACTCTTCCTGGCGATAGGCCATGACGTGCACGCCGGCCACGCCCTCGATCTCGCGGATCTGCTGGATGAGCTCGATACAAAGCTTCTTGCCTTCCTGCTTCTGCTGCCTGGCGCCCTCGATGCGCTTCACGATGTCATCCGGGATATGCACGCCCGGCACATGGGCGCGCATCCAACGCGCCGTCTTCGCCGACGCCAGCGGCCCGACGCCGACCAGGATGAACGCCTTTTCGTGCAGGCCCTGATCGCGCACCTTCGCCATGAATTGGCGCAGCAGCGGCAGGTCGAAGCAATACTGGGTCTGGATGAACTCGGCGCCGGCGGCGACCTTCTTGGCGAGATGGAGCGGGCGGTAATCGTAGGGCGGTGCGAACGGATTGGCGGCAGCGCCGAGAAACACGCGCGGCGGCGCGGTGATCTTGCGGCCGGAGAGGAATTGGCCCTGGTCGCGCATGGTCCGGATGGTCTCCAGCAGCGTCGTGCTGTCGAGATCGAACACCGGCTTGGCGCCGGGCTGGTCGCCGCACTGCACGCCGTCGCCCGTGAGGCAGAGGATGTTGGCGACGCCCATGGCGGCAGCGCCGAGCACGTCGCCCTGGATGGCGATGCGGTTGCGGTCGCGGCAGGCGATCTGCATGACCACGGCATAGCCGGCGCGGGTCAGCAGGCTGCAGATGCCGACGCTCGACATGTGGGTGTTGGCGCCGGAGGCGTCGACGGCATTGATGGCGTCGCACACCTCCGCCAGCACGAGCGCACGGTCGTAGACCTCGCGCGCGTCGGCCGAATCCGGCGGGTTCAGCTCGGCGGTGACGGCGAAGCGGCCGGAGCGCAGCACGCGCTCGAGCCGGCCGTCCGAGGAATGGCCGGGCAGCCGCGGCAGGGGATCGCCGGGATCGACGAGGCGGTCGCTCATCTCGGTTGCGCCGCCTTGGCCGGCGCCGTTTTCTCGCGCACCACGCGTAGCCAGGACGACGTGCCCTTGAGCGAATGGTCGACGGGTTTCTGGCGATCGACGATCACCATGCCGGCGCTCATGCGCTGCGCGCCTTCCCAGGCCGCGACCCACACGCACTTCATCTCCGGCTTCACCTCGCAATTGCCGTCGGCCCGCACGCCGCCGCAGGGGCCGTTGCGCAGGTTCTTCGGGCAGTTCATCGGACAGGACATGCCGGTCGACGACAGCACGCACTGGCCGCACATCTGGCAGTCGAAGAGCAGCCCCTTCAACCGCCGCTCGACCGCGACGACGGGCCCCTCCACTCGGGCATAGCCGATGCGGGCCAGGACCGGCCCGAGCGCCACCAGCGTCGGCTCGAAGAGCCGATAGATGCGCTCCATCAGGCGCGCATGACGGATGGACCAGAGACGGACGGCGTACATGGCCTCGGCACTTACGCCGCGCGGCGACGTTTCAGCAAGCCCGATTCGGCGATCGCCTCGGCGCAGGCCTGTTCCTGCTTCGGCGCCATCAGGTGAGCACCGGCGACGCCTTTGATTTCCGCCAGTTCCTGCAGCAGCTCGACGCAGATGCGGCGGCCCTCGGCGCGCTGGTCCTGCGCTCCCTCCAGGCGCGCGATCAGCGGCGCCGGCACGTGCACGCCGAACAAATGCTCGTTCATCCAGCGCGCCGACTTGGCGGAGGCGAGCGGACCGATGCCGACGAGGATGAAGAGTCGATCGGGAATGCCGTGGTCGGCGAGCGCAGCCAGATAGCGCCGCAGCAGCGGCAGATCGAAGGCAAACTGAGTCTGAACGAAATCGGCGCCGGAGTCGATCTTGGCGAGCAGTCCGTCAGGCTTCCAGCCGGGCTTCGGATCGATCGGCGCGTCGGCAGCGCCGATGAAGAGGCCGGGACGCGGATCGACGACGCGGCCCGAAGGGAAGCTGCCTTCGTCGCGCAGCCGCCGCGCGGTGCGCATCAGCTCGCGGCTGTCGACGTCGTAGACCGGCTTCGTCTCGGGTTGGTCGCCCTTCTTCACGTCGTCGCCATGGAGGCACAGGATGTTCGGCACACCGAGCGCCGAAGCACCCAAGAGGTCGCTTTGCAAGGCCATGCGGTTGCGGTCGCGCACGGTGAATTGCAGCACCGGCTCGATGCCGTGCTGGGCCAGGATGGCGGATGCGGCCAGCGCCGACATGTGCGGGCGCGCGCCGGCACTGTCAGTAACGTTGACCGCGTCGGCCAGGCCCTTCAGGCAGCCAGCGCGTTCCAGTACCGGCCCCGCCGTGCCGGCATCGGGCGGCGAGGTCTCGGCGGTCATGACGAAGTGACCGGCGCGCAACCCGGCCTCCAGGCGGCCGGCCGACCGATGCATGCCCACGACACTCATGAAGCCTTGTCCTCTACGCCGCCGGCCGCCACCAGGCGCTGCAAGCGGTCATCGGGGAAATCGGCCTCCAGACGCTCAGCGGCCGCCGCGGCCTCGGCTTCCAGATCGCCGCCGCATTCGACCGCCGCCGCCCGCCGCCACTCCGCGAGATAAGAGTCGGTATCGCGCAGGTTGGCCCGCATCGCCGCGCGATCGATGGCCTTCTCGAACCGCTCGGTCAGCTGGCGCTTGGCGGCCTGCCGTCCGGCCTTGACGATGACCTGGGCGGGAATATCACGCCAATAGACGATCGTAAGCTGCGCCATCAGGCTGCATCTCCTGCGGCGGCGAGGAAGCCCGCCATCTCGCCATAGCCGGTGAAGCGATATTCGTAGGCCAGCTTCAGGCGGCGCGCCGCCGCCTCGGCGATGCGTTCGAGCTCAGGATCCCTGGTCTGCGCGAGATAGACGACCCTGGTGTAGTTGCCGAAATAGTCGTCGCGCAGTTCGGGATGGCGGTCGATGCCAAGGCCTTCGATGATGATGCGATCGAAATGGCGCGCCAAGTAGTCGGTTAGGAAGAGCGAGCCGGGTTCGGCGTCCATCATCGCGGTGAAATCGGTCGTGCCGGCGTAGAACTGGTAGCAGTGCGGACCGGCAATGCGCTCCACACCTTCTTCGGCCAGCACGCGATCGAGCAGGCCGCCGGTGCCGCAATCGCCATAGACCACATAGATACGGTCATAGCGGCCGCGGTTGTCGCGAATCTTGGCGCGCACCGCCTCCGGGATCTTGGCGGGCGTGTTGTGATAGTGGGCGGGCAGGCAGGTAACGGCCAGGTTGCGCCAGCCATGCGCCTCGACGAGAGCCAACAACTCACGCGCCAGGGCACCGCAGGCGATCAGCAGAGTGGAGGCGGTGGCGGTCATCGTTCAAAACCGGAATTATTACTTCTAGAACAAGTGTTTGACGCAGGCCACCGGAACCAGGAGGGAGCGCTTGGATTCATACTGGTCGCCTGGCTGGAAGGCTAGGCCTACCGCGACGGCCGATCTCCCGATTGCGACAGCAAAACGTCGCAAGCTGACAGATTGAAACGATGTTGCCGCTCCCTCAAACGGCCATTCCACTATCGGACATGGCCACGGGGGCTGAACCTATAAGAACTCGCGGACCGAATGCACGATTTATTAACCTTCGTTTAGCGACTGGCAGGGATACTCGGGAGATGGCGTGAAGGCCCGGAATTTCAGCAAAGCGACCCCTCCGCAGAAGCGAATAGAGCCGCCTTGACCCAAAGCCCTTCCGATCCTACGGCTCGATTGCAGCCGCTGCCAGACCATACAGCGGCCGCCGGCCGCGCAGACGGCATGTGGCGGGGCCTGTGGGCGACGCTGCGGCAGACCGGAACCGTCGCCACTCTATCGCTCGGCACCTGGCTCGTCATTGCCGGGGCGGAAATCGTCGAGGGCGTCGCGGCCGGCGCGCCGATCGAGTTCGCCAAGGGCGCCGTGATGATCCTGCTGTTGCCGCCGGTCGTCGCCCTGGTGCGCCGCCACCAGCGGCAAAACGCGCAGGCCCTCGCCGAATTGAGGCGGACCCAGAATCGCCTTTGCGACATGGCGGAGGCTTCCTCCGACTGGCTGTGGGAAATGGGGCCAGACCTGCGGTTCACGCACTTCGCCGGAAACGTGGCGCGCGTGTCGCCGGAGAGCGTGCAGGCGCTCATCGGCAAGACCCGCCTGGAAATCGCGGATCGGTCGCTGGCGCCGGAGGCGTGGGCAAAACATGCCGACGACCTCGCCAATCGGCGGCCATTTCGCGATTTCGTCTATCCCTGGCGAGACCTTGAAGGCCGCCTCTGTCACTGCCGAATCTCCGGCCGGCCCTTCTTCGATGAAGGCGGTAAATTTCTCGGCTATCGCGGCACCGGCTCGGACGTGACGGCGCAGGTCGAGGCCGCGCAGGCGCTGGCCGCGGCAGTCGCCGAACAGCGCGAGAAGGACACGCAATTCAAGGCCCTGGCCGCGAACATCCCGGGCGTCGTCTTCCGCAGCCTGATCGACGACGACTGGACCGAGATCTACATCAGCGACGGCATCGAACAACTGACCGGCTATCCAGCCAGCGACTTCGTCGGCAGCAGGGTGCGCAGCTGCGCCAGCGTCATCCATCCCGAGGACCGGGCGCTGTGCGAGCGTACCACGCAGGACGCCGTCACCAATCGCCGCTCCTACTGTCTCGAATATCGCGTGCTGCACACGGACGGCTCGGTGCGGTGGGCGTCCGAGCGCACGCAGCCGGTCTATGATGCTGCCGGCCGGCCGCTCTACATCGACGGCGTCATCTTCGACATCACCGAGCGCAAGAAGGCGGAGGCAGCGCTGGCGGCCAGCCACACCGAGTTGCGCCGGCGCGAGGCCGAGTTCCGCTCGCTGCTGTCGAATATCCCGGGCACCGTCTATCGCTGCCTCGACGATGCCGAATGGTCGCCAATCTTCCTGAGCGGCGCGGTCGAAGCGGTGTCCGGCTATACGGCGGAGGAATTCCTCGCCAAGCGGGCGCCCAGCTTTCCGAGCCTGGTGCGCGCCGACGATCTTGCCGCCGTCGAGCGCACGAGCGCGATCGCAGTGGCGCAACGCACACCCTTCGAGATCGAGTATCGCGTCACCCGCCGCGACGGTGCGGTCCGCTGGGTCCAGGACCGCGGGCGCGCCGTCTACGGCGAGGACGGCCGCTTCCTCCATGTCGACGGCTGCATGTTCGACATCACCGAGCGCAAAGAGGCGGAGGCCGCGCTCGCCGCAGCGCTTGACACCGTGCGCGCCAGCGAGCGGCAGTTCCGCTCGCTGACCGCCAGCATTCCCGGCGCCGTCTACCGCTGCAAGCTCGACGCGAACTGGACTTCCGTGTTCATGAGCGACGCCATGGCGGAGATCTCCGGCTACACGATCGCCGAACTCGCCGAGGGCGGAACGACGCGCTATGGCGACCTGATCGATCCCGAGGATCGGGCGGTCTGCGACCCGATCGTCCTCGCCGCGGCCGCGCGCGGCAATCCCTTCGTCGTCGAGTACCGCATCCACCGCAAGGACGGCAGCCTGCGCTGGGTGCAGGAGCGCGGCCGCGGCATCCTCGGCGACGACGGCCGGCCGGTGTTCCTCGACGGAGTCGTCTTCGACATCACCGAGCGCAAGGCGGCCGAAGCGGAGCTGTTGCGCACCAAGGACCACGCCGAGAGCGCCAGCCGGGCCAAGTCCGAGTTCCTGGCCACGATGAGCCACGAGCTGCGAACGCCCCTGAATGCCATCATCGGTTTCTCCGACATGGTCATTGAGGAGATGTACGGCCCGGTCGGCAGCGAGCGCTACCGTGAATACCTGCGCGACATCAGGAGCAGCGGCACCCACCTGCTCGATCTGATCAACGACATCCTCGATCTGTCGAAGGCCGAATCCGGCCAGGTCGACCTGCAGGAGAGCATCATCGACGTCGAAGACCTGATCGATGGCAGCGTCGCCCTGGTCGCCCTACGGGCGCGCCAGGCCGGCGTGGATATCATCACGGATATCGCGCCCGATCTGCCGCAGCTCCGCGCCGACGAACGCAAAGTCCGGCAGGCCCTGCTGAATCTCGCCACCAACGCCATCAAGTTCACGCCGCCAGCGGGGCGCGTCTTCCTGCGCGCAAGGCTGGTCGACGGCCGCTTGCGACTGGCGGTCGAGGATACCGGCATCGGCATGGCAAGCGCCGACATCCCGAAGGCGCTCTCGCCGTTCGGACAGATCGACAGCGCCCACAATCGCCGCCACACCGGCACCGGTCTCGGCCTTCCCCTCACCAAGCGCCTGGTCGAGGCCCACGGCGCCACCTTCGACCTGAAGAGCGAACTGGCGGTCGGCACGATCGTGACCGTCGAATTCCCGGCCGATCGGCTAGTCGACCGATTCGCGCCCCGCTCCGCCACCGCCCCGTAGCGGCGCCCCCGGCCGGCGCGGTTCTAACCGTTTCTTCAATGGTTTGCCGACATAATTCGGAATCGAGTATCCACGATGCCTGCCGCCTGGCGCGTGGGGAAACTGCGTGCAACCCGGTCCACGCCGTCATGCCCGCGACTGAGCGCGAGACGAAGGCAACTACTGCGACCGCGTCCGGCTTGGCCTCGCCGCCAAGCATGGGGCGTCGGTGGGGTTTGCTTCGACACAGACTGATCCTGCCCTGCCTAGGCCTGGGCGCGCTGGCGCTATGGGCCGGCGCGCTGGCGCTGGAGATCGCGCATATGCGCGCCGACGGCGATGAGTATCATCTACTCGTCGTACTCGTTCTGTTTACCGGTTTCGTCCTGGTCCTGTTCGCCGGATTTGCGGCACGGCGCGCGGTGATCCAGCGCGAGCAGGCGGCGGCCGTGGCGAGCCATGCGCAGACAAGGCTGTCCGACATGGCCGAGGCCTCATCCGACTGGCTGTGGGAAACCGGGCCCGACCACCGCTTCACGTTCTTCACAGCCGGCGCATGGGCCCGCTACGGCATCGATCTGAACGACAGTCTGGGCAAGACCCGGTGGGAAACGTCGGACCTGACCTGGAATCCGGAGGCCTGGGCGCAGCACCGCGAAGACATCGAGCAGCGCCGGCCGTTCCGCGATTTCACGTTCCGGCGCCGGATGGCGGACGGCGGTTTCCACTATTTCCGCACCAGCGGCAAACCGTTCTTCGACGCCGGCGGCAGTTTTCTCGGCTATCGCGGCACCGGCGCCGACGTCACCGAACGCAAGATGTTCGACGCCGAACTGGCGACGGCGGCGGCCGAGCTAGCCAAGAGCGAGGGCCGCTTTCGCAGCCTCGTCACTAACATCCCCGGCGTCGTCTATCGCTGCCTCATCGACGCCGATTGGACCGACATCTACGTCAGCGACTACAGCGAGGCGCTGACGGGATACCCGGCATCCGACTTGATCGACAAGCGCGTGCGCACCTATGCCAGCATCACCCATCCCGACGACCGCGAGATGATCGGCAAGACGGTCGCTCAGGCGGTGGAACAGCGCGGGCCGTTCGAACTGGACTACCGCATCCTGCACCGCGACGGGGAGGTGCGCTGGGTGCGCGAATATGCCCAGGCGGTCTTCGATGCCGACGGACGGCCGGTCTTTCTCGACGGCATCATCTTCGACATCACCGACCGCAAGGCGTTCGAGGCCGCCCTCAACCTCGCCAAGGAGCAAGCCGAAAGCGCGAACCGCGCCAAGTCGGAGTTCCTGGCCGTGATGAGCCATGAACTGCGCACGCCGCTCAATGCCATCATCGGCTTCTCCGAGATCGTGCTGCGCGAGACCTTCGGGCCCATCGCCAACAAGCGCTATCGCGACTATGTCGACGACATCCGCGGCAGCGGCGCCCATCTTCTGGAACTCATCAACGACATCCTCGACCTGTCGAAGGCGGAGGCCGGGCAGATCGAGCTGGTGGAGGAACCGGTGGAGGTCGAGCCGCTTGTTGGCGCTTGCCTCGCCATGCTGTCGCCGCGCGCCCGGCAGGCCGGCGTCGAGCTCATCGCCGAGGTGGCCGGCGATCTCCCGAACCTGCTGGCCGACGAACGCAAACTGCGCCAAGCGCTGCTCAACCTCATCACCAACGGCATCAAGTTCACGCCGCCGGAGGGCCAGGTGTGCGTGCGCGCGCGGATGGCCGGCGACAGTCTCCAGATCGAGGTGGCGGACACCGGCATCGGCATCGCCCAGGTTGATATTCCGAAGGCGCTGTCGCCCTTCGGCCAGATCGACAGCGCCCTCAGCCGCCGCCACGCCGGCACCGGCCTCGGCCTACCCTTGACCAAGCGCCTGGTCGAAGCGCATGGCGCAGCGTTTTCGCTCGCGAGCGAAATCGGCGACGGCACCACCGCTACGATTGAATTTCCACCGCAACGGCTGATCGAGCCGAGCGCCGGGCCGGCGCGTCACTCCGCGGCGGCGCGGTAGCGCAGCCGCTTCAGGCAGCGGTCGATCCAGGCCGCCGTGAGCTTCTCCTGCACGGCGTTCTGGCTGAGGCGATCGCGCAGCACGCGGAAATCGACCTGGTCGAGCGGCTGGTCCTGGTTGAAGCAGGAGAACACCACCGTGCGCGCGCCCGTCTTGGGATCGACGTGGGCCTGCAGGCACTGGGCGCAGATCTCCTTCATCATGCATTGCATCGGCGAATTGATGCTGCC